>CAZSZG010000013.1:10965-21466 GCA_964610805.1 uncultured Oscillospiraceae bacterium | reverse complement strand
GGCAATAAAATTTTAGATATGAATAACAATGAGGTTTGGCTGACGGGTGTTAACTGGTTCGGCATGAACTGTACTGAGAATATTTTTCACGGATGGTGGGCTAGTGTAGAGATTTCTGAAATGATTTCTGGCATTGCTGATAGGGGTTTTAATCTTATTCGTGTGCCTATTTCTACTGAACTTTTGGTTAGCTGGATGGATGGTGCTCCACTTGAGGCGAAAGGTGTTACTGCTTATGATGATACAACGGGTGGGGGCATTAATATAGACCTTGTTCCTATCAAAACAGATTCTATGGCACTTTTTGACTATTTCATGGCACAGTGCAAAGAGTATGGCTTAAAGGTTATGATAGATATTCACAGTGCTGAATCCGATAACTCAGGTCATGATAAGCCACTTTGGTATCATGGAGCATTTGATACAGATGACTGGATGGATTCCCTAGTTTGGCTTGCTGACAAGTATAAAAATGACGATACTTTGCTTGCTTACGACCTAAAAAATGAGCCTCATGGTAAGGCGAATGATACTGCAAGGGCTAAGTGGGATGATTCTACTGATGTTGATAACTGGCGTTATGCAGCTGAAACTTGCGGACAGAGAATTCTTGAAGTTAGTCCTCATGCCTTAATTTTAGTTGAGGGTATTGAAGTCTATCCTGTTGAGGGGCATACATATGCAGAGCCACCGATTGGTTATCCAATAATTACTAACTATTATGGTGCATGGTGGGGCGGAAACCTTAGAGGTGTTAAGGATCACCCAATTAATCTTAAAAATCCACTAACAGGTAGTTCTCAGCTTGTTTATTCACCTCATGAATATGGTCCTTCTGTTTATGCTCAGTCGTGGTTTGATAAGGACTTTACTCTCGAAACACTTCACGATGATTATATGCATGACACATGGGATTATCTATTGCCAGATTATCCATTGCTTATTGGTGAGTGGGGCGGACATATGGATGATGGAATAAACCAAAAGTGGATGACAATCTTGCGTGATTATATGATTGATAATAAAGTTCATCACACGTTCTGGTGCTATAATCCTAACTCGGGTGATACGGGTGGACTTATTGGCAACGACTGGAAAACATGGGATGAGGAGAAATATGGATTAGTTGAGCCTTCACTTTGGCAGAATGATGGGGGAAAGTTTATCGGTCTTGATCATCAAGTTCCACTTGGTAAGAACGGTATAACTGTATCTGAACATTATGGTTCAGAGGTTATTGTTCCGCCAGTTAAGGATGTTGTTGGTGATATTAATGGAGATAAAAAAGTGGATGTTGCTGATTTAGTGCTTGCAAAAAGATATGTTTTAGGCAGCTATAAGAATAGTAATGCTAAAAATGGAGATGTTAACAAAGATGGCAAGGTAAATGTTTTCGATGTAACGTTATATATTAAATACTTGTTGGGGCAGATAGATTCTTTCCCACAATAAGTTTAGTAATTATGGTGTAAATTTGGGGTGTAATGACGTTAGTTATTGCACCCCTTGTTTTTATTTTGCTATGGTTTTTATTTGCTTTGCTTTCTTTTAATATACGTTCACTTGTTAAGTATAGTGAAACATGGTTCTTATTTGCCTTACTAAATTTAACTATATGAAAAATATATTAAAAGAGAGCAAAGCAACGAAGAACAAAAACTACATCCAACAATACAAAGTAAATTTAAAGACAACAGAGCAAACAAGAAATGAAACCCAAAGTTATGCTAAAAATAAGCATCAAATTGTAAAAAGAAATTAAAAAAAGCATTTACAAAATGAAATAGATGTGATATAATATAAACATTCCGTGTACTTGGATTATGGATTATGCCTGAAAAGGAATTTACCTACCTTATTCTAAGTTAGTGGATGTAAAATTTAAAAGAGGTGAAATTATGTTACTAAAGAGCGAAAAAAATGAAGTTATTGTGGCGAATCGCACTCATGAAAATGATACAGGTTCACCAGAAGTTCAAATTGCAATTCTTACAAAGAGAATTAATGATTTGACTGCACATCTGAAAATTCACAAGAAGGATCATCACTCACGTAGAGGCTTGCTTAAAATGGTTGGTCATAGACGTAACCTTTTGCAGTATTTGATGAAGAAGGATATCAACAGATACCGTGAAATTATAGCTAAGCTCGGCATACGTAAGTAGGATAATGCGAAGAAGGCAGTTGGGATGAATTTCCTTTCTGCCTTTTCAGTGTATCCAACATAGGCAATAATTTGCAATAATGTTTATAAGAAATATGGACATTATATAATGACGGTGGTTGTTTTAGCATTAAACCTTGAATCTTGATTAGTCAGGAATTGAGGTTTATTGCTAAAGCTACTGTCAAAAAAATAGGAGGCAGTTTATGTTTGAAAATTATAAGGTTTTTAAGACAACATTTGCGGGTAGAGAGCTTATTGTAGAAACAGGTAAAACTTGCGAATTGTCGAATGGTTCATGCTGGGTTCGCTATGGCGAAACTGTTGTAATGGCAAATGTAACAGCAAGCAAAAAGCCAAGAGAGGGTATTGACTTCTTTCCACTATCAGTAGATTATGAAGAGCGTTTGTATTCAGTTGGTAAGATTCCTGGATCATTTATGAAGCGTGAAGGAAAGCCTTCTGACAAGGCTATATTGACTTCAAGAGTGGTGGACAGACCTATTAGGCCACTATTTCCTAAGGATATGAGAAATGACGTGTCTGTTGTTATGACAGTTATGGCAGTTGAACCTGATAATTCACCAGAAATTATAGGAATGGTTGCATCTTCAATAGCAATTTCAATTTCTGATATTCCTTTTAATGGTCCTATTGGTGGTATAAGTGTTGGTCTTGTTGATGGAGAAATTGTTCTTAATCCAACTCTTGCACAAAGACAAAAAAATGATCTTCATCTTACTCTTGCTGCTACTATGGACAAGGTAGTTATGATTGAAGCTGCTGCAAATGAAGTTGATGATGATACTATGTTACAGGCTATTATTGCTGGACATGAGGAAATAAAGAAACTTGTAGCTTTCATAAATGAAATAGTTGCTGCAATTGGTAAGCCAAAGTTTTCATTTGAGTCACAAGAAGTTGGCCATGATATGTACGAGGCTATAAGTGAATTTGCGATTGAAAAAATTCGTATTGCTCTTGATACAGATAATAAAAATATTCGTGAGGAAAGATTGACACCTATTAAGGATGAAATTCATGCTAAGTTTGATGAGGTTTATCCAGAGCAGACTGCCATGATAAATGAGTGTATCTATAAGCTTCAGAAGTATGTGGTAAGACGTTGGTTGTTAGATGAGGGCAAGCGTGTTGATGGTAGGGGACTTGATGAAATCAGACCACTTGCAGCAGAGGTTGGATTATTGCCAAGAGTTCATGGTTCTGGTATGTTTACAAGAGGACAAACTCAGGTATTAACAGTTGCTACTTTAGGTCCAATAAGCGATTCACAGAGGATTGATGGACTTGATGAGGAAGTAACAAAAAGATATATGCACCATTATAATTTCCCATCATATTCTGTTGGAGAAACAAGACCTAGCAGAGGTCCAGGACGACGTGAAATTGGACATGGAGCATTGGCTGAAAAAGCTTTGGAGGCTGTACTTCCAAGCGTTGAAGAGTTCCCATATGCAATGCGACTTGTATCAGAAGTATTGTCATCTAATGGTTCAACATCACAAGGTTCAATTTGTGGCTCTACACTTGCACTTATGGATGCTGGTGTTCCAATAAAAGCACCTGTTGCAGGTATTTCATGCGGACTTATAACAGAGGGTGACAGATGGATGACAATGGTTGACATTCAAGGCCTTGAGGATTTCTTTGGCGATATGGACTTTAAGGTTGGTGGTACACATAAAGGTATTACTGCAATACAGGTTGATATAAAGGTTGATGGATTAACTATTGAAATCATCAAGGAAGCGTTTGAAAAGACACGCAAAGCACGTTATTATATACTTGATGAAATTATGTTGAAGGCTATTAATAAGCCTAGAGAAACTGTTGGAGAGTTTGCTCCAAAGATGCTCCAGACAAAAATTAATGTTGATAAAATAAGAGATGTAATAGGACAGGGTGGAAAGGTTATTCAGAAGATTTCTGCTGAATGTGAAGTTAAAATTGACATCAATGAAGAAGGTAATGTATTTATTTCAGGTATTGATATGGAAAAGACTAAGAAAGCATTGCAAATTATTGAAACTATTGTAAATGATCCTGAAGTAGGTGCAATTTACAAGGGTAAGGTTGTTCGCATTATGAACTTTGGTGCTTTTGTTGAGATAGCTCCTGGTAAAGATGGCTTAGTGCATATATCTAAGCTTGACAATTCAAGAGTAGAGAAGGTTGAAGATGTTGTATCAGTTGGCGATGAAGTTGTCGTAAAGGTAATGGAAATTGACGGACAGGGCAGAATCAATCTTTCTAGAAAAGATGCATTAGCTGATATAGAAGCTAAAGAAAACAAGTAAACTTAAAACTAAAAGCCTTAATTCAACTGTTGAACAGTAGAATTAAGGCTTTATTTTATATAATAAAAACTTACTTTAAAAAATAATTTTTCTATTTGAAATGTCAAAGCTTTCATTGAGAACTGCAATCAAGTATCTGAATCTCACTTCACCATCAATATACATAACATCGCCCTCTTCTTTGACACCTAACAATTTATAATCTTCAGCCGTAAGCTCACTTAGATAAACCTTATCAGTTTTTTTCCTCTTTATAAGCTGTAACTGCTCCTCATTCAAATTCAGTTCAAGCATAGGATTAAGGCTAAGCAGATGAGCAACAATATCATCACGTTTCTCAATACGCCATTCAATCAGTAAATCATTGCCACTTTTTCTGCCAATACTATTATCCACATAAACCCTAGTTTTATATCCCTTTGCCTCAAATGTAACAAAATCATTTGAAATATCATAGTTATTTGGCTGAACATAAACTCTAGTACCAAGAGTGGAATTTGAATCAGTATCTGTAATATAACACCGATATGTACCAGATTGTGAAACAATATGACTTCGTATAGTTACTTCCTTATAATCGGTTGAAAAAAGCGTTGTAAGTAGAAAGTAGCCTAAAGCACCGAAAATATAGAGCAATAGGAAGATTGTGCCTAGAATAGTTTTGGTTCGTTCGGTTGCACCACACACAAAAAACATGACTATAACCATTGTGCAAATTGGAATAATTATTGCCCACTCACCAAAATAGAACAGAAGTATTGGTAGTATCGCAGGCATCATAAGCATTGATACAACTTTGGTGATAACTTCTTTTCGTGTAAAAATCATAATTGTACCGAAAAAGAGTGTAACTCCAAATAACAACATAGAAAAGGATAATTTATCCTCTAATGCGACGGTATAGAACAGTGAAAAAAATGAAAAAGCATAAACAATTATAGCATAAAAAATACTAAAAGATGATAGAATATGTTTTGTCCATGCATTGTCCAGAATTTTTTTCATAAAGTTCTCCTCCTTTTGTCAGTTTCCATAAAGCATATTAATTATATCACTTAATAATAAATTTTACAAGCATAATTTACTTTTGTTATAGAATTTTAATAATAAAAAAACCAGCAGAACACTTAACTTACAAAAACATCACTAACTTTAATTTGTTAGTGATGTTTTATCTTTTTAAAGATTAAATTTTCTATTAGCTATTTTTTACTAAGTATGGAGATAAAGCTGAAGCAACGTTAGACGCAGGCATAGTTTGTAGCCAAATATGTCCAGGACCAGTCACCTTTGTATTGAACAAGCCTTCACCACCAAAAAGAACGTTTCCAACACCCTTAACAGTTTGAATATCAATAGATACAGTACCGTCCATAACAGCAAGATGTCCAGTGTCAAGAATCATTGTTTCACCAGGAGCAAGGTCATATTCAACGATACTACCATCAATCTCAAGGAAAACCATACCATTACCTGTGAACTTTTGCATAATAAAGCCTTCGCCACCGAAGAAACCTGCCCCAAGCTTTTTCTGGAAGAATATTTCCATATTAACATCTTTTTCAGATGCTAGGAATGCTGATTTTTGAGCAATAACTGTCCTGTTAGCCGAAACTTCCATAGCTAAGATGTTACCAGGAAAGCTTGATGCAAAAGCAATCATGCCAGGTCCACCTTGTGAAGTATAGACATTTTGGAAAATTGATTCGCCAGAAATTGCACGGGAGAACATTTTTCCAAGTCCGCCTCCAGCATTAGTTTCCATTTGCATATTTCCTGACATCCAACTCATAGCACCTTTTTCAGTTTTTAACGATTCACCAGCTTCAAGATTACAAACGACAACTGGTAGTGGGGATCCTTTAATTTCGTACTTCACTTAATAAACACTCCTTTAAATTATTTATTTAATAAAAAACTTTTAGGTAGCAGTTCTGACAAGGAATATGTTTCAATTTCATCATTATTTTTCAAAATAATTTTGAACTCAGGTGAACAAAATTCAGCCATAACTTGACGACACGCACCACACGGCATACATGGCTCATTTGTGTCATTAAATCCACCAACAATTGCAATCGCCTCAAATTCATTATTACCCTCTGAAACAGCTTTAAAAAAAGCTATTCTTTCAGCACAACAAGTCATAGAGTACGATGCAGACTCTATGTTACAGCCAGTAAAAACACTACCATTTTTCAGTAATAATGCTGCACCGACCTTAAACTTTGAGTATGGTGAATAGGAATTTTCCCTTGCAAGTTCTGCTTTTTCCAAAAGTTTAAAATTCATTTTAATACTCCCAAAAACTATTTTATTTATAAGAATCTATATAAGATACTTATAAGCTATTTCATGTAAAATTATGTTAATAAAATAGGTGTTGCAATTAGTAGGTGTGATGTGATATAATTGTAAGTATTATAATAGATACATAAATAGAAATGATTTACTTATTTAACACTAAGTCCCTAGTATCCCTTGCAATAAGTAATTCTTCATTAGTAGGAACAACCCAAACCTGAACTTTTGAGTCATCGGTTGAAATCTTGCTAAGTTGTCCTCTTGTTCCCTTATTTGCTTTATCATCAATATTTATTCCTAAGAATTCCATGTTAGAACAAGCACCACCACGAATCTCAGGTGCATTTTCGCCGATACCACCTGTAAAGATTACAGCGTCAAGTCCGTTCATAACAGCGGCGTATGCTCCAATATATTTCTTAATCTGATAGCGAAGTAGATCACAAGCAAGCATTGCTCTTTTATCGCCCTTTTCACAAGCTTCAGTTAAGTCACGGTTATCGGAAGAAATTCCTGAAACACCCAAGAATCCACTTTTCTTGTTTAGGAAATCATCCATTTCTGATGGATTTAAGTTTAGCTTTTTAGCAACATATGTTACAGCAGAAGCATCAACCTCACCACTTCTTGTACCCATTATCAAACCATCAAGAGGAGTAAATCCCATTGATGTGTCGACTGATTTTCCACCATCAACGCAACAAATTGATGAACCATTACCTAAATGGCATGAAACTATCTTCAAGTCTTCAGGTTTTTTACCTAGAACATTTGCCATTTCCTGCGTTACAAAACGGTGTGATGTGCCATGAAAACCGTACTTACGAACATGAAACTTTTCGTAGCATTCGTAAGGCAAAGCATACATATATGCTTGCTTTGGCATTGTTTGGTGGAACGCTGTATCAAACACAACAATCTGTGGAACACCTTCAGGCAACACCTTTTTACAAGCCCTCAAAGCCAATGCATGAGCGTGGTTATGAACTGGTGCAAGCTCGGCTAATGCATCAATTTCATCGATAACAGAATCATCAGCGATAATTGTCTTAGTGAATTTTTCAGCACCCTGTACAATTCTATGTCCAACTGCTGAAATTTCTCCCATATTGCTGATAACAGCAGCATCACTTTTAGTTAATGTGTCAACAAGCTTTAGAAAAGCCTCCGTATGTGTTGGGAATTCACAACTTTCATTTAAGGTTCTTCCATCGAATGCCTTGTGTGAGATATTACCATCAATCCCAATTCTATCACAATTTCCCTTTGCAATTACATTTTCGCTTTTCATATCAATAAGCTGATATTTCAGAGATGAACTTCCAGCGTTAATGACCAAAATAATCAAAATAACTCATCCTTTCAAAATAAATATTAAATCATTACGATATTGTATTATACACCTTTATTCAACAAAATGCAAGTGCTTTAACATAAGTGTTATATATATTTTCAAGGATGCAAGTTAATAACGATAAATTTCAATAAATTTTATATTTGGGGTGATAAAATGAAAGTTTCAGGTATTATCTGTGAGTATAATCCGTTTCATAATGGGCATTTGTACCATATTAAGAAAACTAGAGAAAACGGTGCTACTCATATTGTAGCAGTGATGAGTGGCAATTTTGTACAACGTGGCGATGTGGCTGTTATAAATAAATTTGACAGAGCTAAAGCAGCAGTAAAAGCTGGTGTTGACCTTGTAATTGAGCTACCTGTTGCGTATTCGCTGTCGTCAGCAGAAGTATTTGCAAGGGGAGCAGTTTATCTTTTGAATGCATTAGGTTGCGTTGAGGAACTTTCATTTGGTAGTGAGTGTGGGCATCTTGAGTCGCTTTATGCAGCTGTTCAATCGAGTATAGCGTGTGCAAAGCTTCCAGAGTTAAGAGAAATGATGGAAATGGGGACATCTTATCCTGTTGCATTAAAGGAGCTTATTAGAAAGAATTATGGTAGTGCTGTTGCAGGACATTTTGATGGACCAAATAATCTCCTTGCAATTGAATATATAAAAGCAATTGTTTTGGTTAATTCTAAGATTAAGCCGTTTACGGTACAGAGGAAAAGTGCAATGCATGATGAGAACAGTTATTCGGGTAATATTTCAAGTGCATCATACATCAGGCAGTGCTTGGTTGAGGACAACGATTATTCTGAACTTATTCCGATTGAAACTTCGGATTTGATACGCAATGAAAAAAGAAAAGGAGGTATTGCGAATATAAGTAATTTGGAAAGAATTATTCTTTATAAGCTTCGCAATATGACTGACGAGGAGTTGAGGGGGATTCCTGATATTGGGCAAGGTCTTGAAAACCGAATTCTTTCTGCAAAAGGCTCTACTTCGTATAACGAGCTAATTGTTGCGATAAAGACTAAGCGATACCCAATGGCAAGAATTCGACGTATTTTAATGTGTGCAATTATTGGCATACAAAAAAGGGATTTAGCTCAACCACCACCATATGGAAGAATTTTAGCGATAAATGAGCGAGGATGTGATATACTAGCAGAAGCGAGGGATAAAAGCACAATACCATTTGCAACATCACTTTCAAAGCTTTCAGAAACGGGCGAAATTGCTAAACGCTATGCAGAAATAGAATCACGTTCAACTGATATTTATGCTCTTGCAACGCCAGAAATTCAGTCAGCAGGAATGGATTATCGTGCTAAGATAGGGATATTAGAATAGACATAATCAATTTGATACGTTAAATTTGACGCTATTGAAGATATGACGAATAAAAAACAATAGGAGATTCTTAATGTTAAAAAATGTTACAAGGAAACAAATAATAATTGGATTAATAATTATACTATCAGTAATTACCATTATTGTTTTTATAAACATATATAGCAAGGTTGAAGGGGACAAAACTACTGAAAAAAGTGTGATTGCAATGCAGGGTGAAATTGATGAAACAACTGAAACAACAGAAGTTACAACAGTAACAACGAAGATTACTGAGGCAGTCACAACTACGGAAGCTCAAACAGAGGAGAGTATTACTGAAACTGAGGTGGTTACTGAAACTGAGGTTGAAACAGAAATGAGGATTATGCAAGAGCCAATTCCAGAACCTGCCCCAGAGCCTGTTCCACGCACTAAGTTGACATTACAGACAGTTTCGCCTAATTTGAATAATGCCTTTTCTGATATTTTATCCAACCCAGAATACATTATGCCTGAGTCGCATCAAATTAATGTAAATGCTGTTTATCAAAACCCTGAATTACCGACAGGTTGTGAGGTTACTTCACTTACCACTGTTCTAAATTATTTTGGATATACAATTGGTAAAATGGATATGGCTAATAATTATCTTATAAAAGAGAGATATGGTGCAACTGATTTTAGCACTGCTTTTATCGGTGATCCTCAAACAACAAGGGGATATGGCTGTTATTCACCAGTTATTGTTAATACTGCACAAAGATTTTTGAATGATTATGGAAATATACATTCTGTTGTAGATTTAAGTGGCTATGAGTTTTCTGAGCTTTTTAAGGTTGTTTCAAGTGATTATCCGATAGTTATATGGTGTACGATGTCGCTTGTTGAGCCTAAGGAAGTATATGTATGGTCTTTGGCTGGTAATATTGATGTTTACTGGATGGAAAATGAGCATTGTGTCGTTTTAACAGGCTATGATTTGGTTGAGGGAACAGTAACAGTTTCTGATCCACAAAAAGGAATTGTTAAGTATAA
>CAZSZG010000013.1:5609-10865 GCA_964610805.1 uncultured Oscillospiraceae bacterium | reverse complement strand
CTTTCACATACGAATGATTATGTAATAAAAAGGATTGAGGAAATTGTTTCTGAACAGTATGCAAAAAATATTGAGTTGAAGCCATATGCAGAAAAGTTTTTGGATTGGCTAGATGAAAAGAATATACCATACTGTGTTGCGACTGCTACATATAAAACCCTTGCAGAGTTAGCACTAAAACGCTTAGGGGTACTTGATAGGTTTAAGTTTGTGTTGACTTGTTCGGATGTAGGGGAGGGGAAAACTTCTCCTAAGGTGTATCTTTGTGCAACAGAAAAACTAGGGTTTTTACCATCTGAAACAGCTGTTTTTGAAGATGCCTTGCATTGTATGGAAACGGCTAAGAAAGCTGGGTTTTATGTGGTTGGTATATATGATAAAATATCGGCAGATGATTGGAACGATATAACGAAAATTTGCGACAAGACAGTTATGTCACTTAAGGAATTAATTGTTGATTAAGGGAGAAACTATGAATAAGAAAGTAATGGTTGGAATGAGTGGAGGAGTGGACAGCTCTGTTGCGGCAAAGCTTTTGCTAGACAGGGGTTATGATGTAATTGGTGTTACTCTAAAGCTTTTTTCCGATGATGATATAGAAATTGATGATACATCACGCACTTGCTGTTCGCTTACAGATGTTGAGGATGCAAGAAGGGTTTGCTATAAGCTTGGGTGTGAACATCTTGTTTTCAATTTTAAGGATAGCTTTAAGCACGATGTTATGGAACATTTTACAAAAAGTTATCTTAAGGGGCAAACGCCAAATCCTTGCATAGAATGTAATAGGCATATTAAGTTTGATAAAATGCTTAATCGTGCCGAATCATTGGGTTATGACTATATTGCTACTGGACATTATGCGACTGTTGATTTTGATGAAAACACTGGCAGATACTTGCTAAAACGCCCTAAGGACAGAGCTAAGGACCAAACTTATGTTCTGTATTCGCTTACTCAACATCAACTTTCTAAAACATTATTTCCACTTGGTAATTTGGATAAGCCTACTGTCCGTGATATTGCTGAAAAGGCAGAGCTTATTAATTCACGCAAGCCTGATAGTCAGGATATATGCTTTGTTCCAGATGGTAATTATGCCGATTATATTAAGGCTAATACTGAAAGTGAAGTATTGGGAGGAAGTTTCTTGGATACGGACGGTAATATTATTGGTACACATAAAGGCATTATACATTATACAATAGGGCAGAGAAAGGGGCTTGGTATCTCCTTTGGAAAGCCTGTTTATGTCGTTGGTAAGGATTCGATTAATAATACTGTAACGCTTGGTGATGAGAGTGAGCTTTACACAAAAATGCTGATTGCTGAAGATATAAATCTTATTTCTGTTGCAGAAATTACCGAGCCGATTAGAGTAACTGCAAAAACAAGATATAGCCAAAACGAACAACCTGCAACGGTTTCTGTAAACGGGAATGGACAGCTACTTGTTACGTTTGACACGCCACAGAAGGCTGTGACAAGTGGTCAAGCAGTTGTGTTCTATGATGGTGATATAGTGGTTGGTGGTGGCACGATTGTGTGATAAAAGCCTGTTGCATGGCTGAAGTCACATACTTTTATTTTTAAGGAGAACAGGAATGGTACAGGAAAAAATTGATAGAATAAATGAACTTTCAAGAAAATCTAAGACTATTGGATTGAATGATGAAGAAAAAGAGGAACAGGCAAAACTAAGACAGGAATATAGGGATTCATTTAAGAGAAGTATCATATCAACGCTTGAAAGCTGTGTTATAGTTGATGAGGACGGAAATAGAATAAAGGTTAAGGCTAAGGAAGATTGATGGGAATGAATAAAATTGCTCTTGTAACGGGTGGCTCAAGGGGGATTGGAGCGAAAACAGCTGAGTTTTTATCGTTGAATGGGTATACAGTTGCTGTGAATTATCTGAACAATTCTAAAAAGGCTTGTGAAATATGTAACAATATAAATGGCTTGGCTTTATGTGCAGATGTTGCTGATTATAACCAAGTTTTGGATATGGTTAATGCGATAATTCAAAAGTTTGGAAAAATAGATTTGCTTGTTAATAATGCTGCAATTTCTGCGACAGGGCTTTTTACGGATATTTCCGAATGTGATGCAGACAGGATTTTCGATGTAAATGTAAAGGGAACGCTTAATTGTGCTAAAGCAGTTTTACCACATATGATAAATAGGAAAAGTGGCAAAATTATAAATATTTCGTCAATGTGGGGCGAGGTAGGTGCGTCTTGTGAGGTGCATTACTCAACCTCCAAAGCTGCTGTTATTGGCTTTACAAAGGCACTTGCGAAAGAGGTTGGACCATCTGGAATACAGGTCAACTGCATTTCTCCTGGAGTTATTATGACGGATATGAACAAAAGTTTGAGCAATGATGAAATGAATGAATTGAGAGATGAGTCGCCACTTGAAAGGCTTGGGTTGCCTGAAGATGTCGCAAATGCAGTGTGCTATCTTGCATCTGATAAAGCAGATTTTATTACAGGTCAGGTTCTTGGTGTGAATGGTGGGTTCGTTATTTGATGGTTAAAAATATTTGTAGAATGAGTAGAAACATTGTAAGAAATAGCTAAATTTAGACGAAAAAGATTGGCTGTTTTTATGTAAATAGAAGAAGTATTTTTTTTTCTAATATTACAATTGAAGTTTTGAATTGAATGTGTTATAATTCTATTGTTAAATGTAGATTAGATTACTATAAAATAAATATTATAAAAAGGTGATTAAATGAAAGAGAAGTTCTCATTTATTACAAGGTTATTTTCAACAGTTAAATTGAAAATAAATAAGTTTAATGCTAAACGTGAGCTTAATACCACTAAATATAGCATGACTAATCGCTTGTTAGTTCTGCTTTTTCCGATTTTTATAGTTAGTATGGCTGAGATAAATCAGGCTAAACATTTAAGTAAATTCGTACTTTTTGTTGCGAATAAGCCACTTGTTATGCTTTTTAATATTTTGATGGCATCGCTAATTTTTTATGCGATAATGTTAATATCAAAACGTGGTTGGCTGGCAATGCTTTCTGTCGGGGTAACCTATTTCTTTTTGAGTATAGTTGAGCTGTTCAAGTTTGGCACAAATGGAAACCACTTGATTTTAACAGATATGCGTATGGCGAGAAGTCCAAAGAGCCTAACATCGTTTGCTTACATTAAAATCACGCCGATATTAATTATCTATACGGCGATTGTGTTAGCGTTTATTGTTGCAGGATTTTGGTTTAATCCTAAGATTAGAATTAAATTTTCTAAGAGGATTTCTGCTGCTTTTGTTTGTATCGCAACCTGCCTTTCAATTGTTGTAGTACCATCAGTATCAATGCCTGTTTATTCTCTTTTTGACATTGACACAACGGTATCAAGTAATAGTTTTAAGCTTAATGAGAAGTTTGAAAACAACAGTTTCTTGGCATTTTTCGTACAGACTACTTCGGAAAATTTGTCTAATAAACTAGTTGAGCCGACTGATTATGCACTTAATACAGTTGATGGCTATTTAAAGGACAGCGTAGAGGTCGAGGCAAGTGAAAACTTTGTTAAGCCAAATGTTATTATGGTAATGTCGGAGGCTTTTGCTGATTTTAGGGTTTTTGATGAGCTTAACCTTGATACTGACGCATATGACGGGTATGATTGGGTTGCAAAACAGGGATATAAAGGAACTGCGGTTGTTCCTACTTTTGCAAGCTTTACAGTTAGAACTGAGTTTGAGATGAACTTCGGTTTGCCAGTAAGATCACTGAAAGACCCTAATATGCCTCAACGCTTACTAGAGGAAAGAGAACAACCAACTATCGCAAGAATGTATAAGGATATGGGCTATTCAACTGCTTACATTCACCCATTCCTAAGTACTTTTTATAGCAGAGAAACTAAGTATTCATACTTTGATTTTGATACAATGATATTTCAGGATGATTTCACAGTAGATGTTGACTATTTTACATCATACATTTCTGATGAGGTTGTTTTCAACCAGATTAATCAGCTTGTTAAGGATACAGATGAACCTCTGTTCATTCACACAACAACAATGCAAAACCATCAACCTTATAATCAAGGTGATGACCCTGATGATGAGTTGACTAATTATCTTTCAGGAATTAAATATACATCTGATTCACTCAAAGCTTTGACTGAGGATTTAGATAAATTGGATGAGCCAACAGTATTAGTTATGATTGGCGACCACTTCCCATCTTTCAAGGGTGAGGATAACATTTATGATACACTAGGAATTAACGGGGATAATTGTTCTGTTGTTTATGAACAGCCATATGTTATTTGGAGCAATTATGACCTTGATTATAACACAGTTCCAGATGAAAAGACTTCAGTATTCTATCTACCATATACAATTATGGACTTGATTGGTGCTCCTAAGAACAGTTTTACTACAGGAATGCTAAAGAAGAGGGATGAAGTTCCTATTTACTCAACAAACCATAGTCCAAATGTGCCAAGTGATGAAGCATTAGATACATTGACATATGATAGAATTATTGGAAACATTTATTCTGATGAGGAGCTTATGGATGAAGAAGTTGAATAATGGTGTAGTTGGAAAAGCTGATACAGTTGTTGATGAAAACAATACAGCAGAAGCTGTTGGAAGTGGCTCACTAAAGGTTTTTGCAACACCAATGATGGTTGCATTAATGGAGAAATCAGCAGTAAATGCTCTTGCAGACTTTCTTGATGAGGGTGAAACTACGGTTGGAACAGGTATAAATATCTCTCACGTTGCTGCATCGCCTGTTGGAATTGGAATTACTGCAACAGCAGAAGTAACCAATGTAAATGGCAGAGAAATTACTTTTAAGCTTAGTGCATCGGACAGTGTAGGGCTTATTGGTGAGGGAACTCATACAAGATTTGTAGTCAATGCTGAAAAGTTTCAAAACAAAACAAATAATAAAATTTAAAATAAAAAACGAAAACTGTTATGGTTTTCGTTTTTTTATGAATAAATGAATTAAAGTATGAAATAATAGATTTAACGGAGCAAAAAAATATATTAGCTCCTTATCAAAGCATATCAAATGTTTTGTCAACACCGCACAAGATGACAAGACCTTGCTTTGATTTATTGTGCGAAGAATGGAGAATTATTATGGCTAATAATCAAAACCAAAGAAATCAAAATGGTGAAAACAAGCAGAATAACAATCAAAAGAATCAAAACAATCAGAAGAATCAAAACAACCAGAACAACCAGAACAACAACCAAAATAACCA
>CAZSZG010000013.1:4047-5509 GCA_964610805.1 uncultured Oscillospiraceae bacterium | reverse complement strand
AACCAAAACGACTAATTACGCTTTTATAAAGTTAAAGGGTAGAGTTAATTTAACTCTACCCTTTAACTTATTATCCAATAATTTATTATCCAACGACAAACATTGATTTTAAGGTTGACCATGTGTTAGAATTGGAATCACGGTATATAATGAGTTCATCCATTGTCCTAACGTCTTTCGCAAATGCAATTACTTCACAAATTATTCCACAGTACATATATTTTCCACCAACAATTATTTCGGCGTCATAAATGCTGTCATGACTTAGAATCTCAATAGGTTCATCAACAGCCTTGTTTTCAGATAGAATTGCAGCTGAGAATGCAGGAACTTTAATCTTTGTTGTTTCATTTTCTATAACAACTGGAATATTGTTTAGAATATCGAATAAAGGCTTAACATTGGTATTAAAGCTGAATTCAAACTCCTTATCCTCCAAATTCAAGGCGATATAAACCACTTGTCCATCTGATTCACGCTTGAAAAGCATTTGTTGATTTCTGATTATAATTGTTTGATAGCTACCATAACTCAACGCATGATAGGTCTTATGAATTTCACCAAGCTTTACAAGATGCTTATAAATATGCGAATTAGCCTTTGGCATTTTTTCAAAATCAAGGCAAGGTCTTAGATTATCATCAGAATTATTCTCTTTTATACCAGCAACGCCATATTCACCACCATAATAAATTGACGGAATACCTGGCATTGTGTAGAGCAAAGTATAACAGTTGAAAATATGCTCTTTATTCTTTAGCGTGCTAATAATTCTGTTAACATCATGGTTATCCAAGAAGTTATAGAGCTGAATATCCTTATAAATTCCACCGTTTCCTTTTTGTCTATTTATTGAGTAATCAATTTCAAAATAGTTTTTTTCGTTATGGGAAGAAAAAATCCCCTTATAGCATTCATAATTTGTAACACTATCAAGCATTTCAGGATTTGCCCATCTGTTATAATCGCCATGTATAATTTCGCCCATAAGCCAAAAGTCACACTTTTTACCCTTGCAGAGGTTTTTAACTCTTTTGAAAAAGTCAAAATCTATGCAATCAGCAGCGTCAAAACGTATCCCGTCAATATCAAACTCATCAATCCAAAAGTTTATTACATCTGCGAGATAATTGCATACGTCTGGGTTTTTTAGATTTAACTTTACAAGGTTATAATGGCCATTCCAGCCCTCATATGAAAAATTATCACCACAGGGACTCTTGCCACCAAAGTGTAGATTATAAAACCAACCACAATAAGCTGAATCATGTCCCTTTTCTTGAATATCCTTAAACGCCCAAAAATCTCTTCCAACATGGTTGAACACGCCATCAAGAATTACCTTGATACCATTATCATGAAGCTTTTTGCAGATTTTCTTAAAGGATTCATTATCACCTAAACGTCTGTCAACAAGCTTATAATCTGTTGTGTCATAGCCATGTTCAACGGATTCAAACAC
>CAZSZG010000013.1:0-3947 GCA_964610805.1 uncultured Oscillospiraceae bacterium | reverse complement strand
AAAAGGTATTGCAAAAGCTTATCCGAACCTTTTCTGGTGATATTTTCGTTATATATATTTAGGAATTCCTCTTGTTTAGTCATATCTGCCTCCGTTTTAAAATGTTACTATATTTATTCTATCACATAATCAACTTCAATTCAAGTCATTCTTAATAAAAAACAGCTTATAAATACTGACAGTTTGAAAGATATTTCTTGGAAGTATTATTGCAAATAAAGATTTAATTTATCGGCAAGTTTACTAAAATAAACTATAAATATTGTACATTATTATAAACTTTTTCAAATAGATTTACTATATACTTGCCAATTTCTTTTTATATGTTATAATGAAAGTATTAAATAAATATTGGAGGAATGGTTAATGCAAAAGTCAGTAAAAAAGTCACTAGCACTATTTTTGAGTTTAATAATCTGTATTATCGCTATACCAGTAACATTTGCTTCGGCTGAGGATTCAACTTCAGGTGGGTTGAGCTATTACGATACGGGTAGTGGTGTAACAATTACAGGTTGTGATGAAAAGCTAACAGAGGTTGTAGTTCCAGATCTACTTGGAGGAAGCCCAGTTAAGAGTATCGAAACTCAAGCATTCATCGGATGTACAGAAATAACAAGCATTACTCTTGGAGCAAATGTTTCAAGTATCGGTAATGGAGCGTTTGCACCATGTATCAGCTTGGAAAACATCTTTGTTGACGAAAGCAATGATAGACTAAGTAGTGTTGACGGAGTTCTTTACAACTTTGAACAGACAAAACTTATTACTCACCCAGCAGCAAAAGCACAGGAAAGCTTTGTTATTCCTGAAACAGTAACTGAAATTGTTGGTAGAGCTTTTGCATGGTGTGAATCAATAGATGAGATTATCATTCCTGATAGCGTTACAACTATTGGCAATATGGCATTTTTAGCTTGCAAAAGCTTAACAAGCATTGAAGTGCCTAATAGCGTTGTAAGCATTGGTGATGAGGCGTTCTCATGGAATGAAGATTTGGTAGAAATAACATTACCACAAAACATTGAAAGTATTGGCAATAGAATGTTTATTTACTGCTCAAGCCTAAAGACAATCATAATTCCTGAGGGTATAACAACTATTGGAAACGAAGCTTTTGCATATTGTGAGAGTTTAACAGATATTACAATTCCAAATAGTGTTGAAAGTATCGGCGACAGAATATTCTCATATTGCTTTGATTTGAAGAACATAACTCTTTCAAATAATATTGAAAGAATTGGCGACAGAGCATTTTATTTCTGCGATAAGCTAGAAGTAATTGATATTCCAGTTGGAGTAACAAGTATTGCTGATTATGCTTTTGCATCTTGCACAAGACTATCAGATTTAACAATTCCTGAGGGCGTTGTAAGTATTGGTAGTAATGCTTTTGCATGGTGTTCAGCGTTAACAAGTATAACAATTCCAAACAGCACAGAAACTATCGGTGAATCTGCGTTTACACGTTGCACAGGTCTAACAGAGTTAGTAATACCTGAGGGTGTTATTAACATTGGAAACTTTGCGTTTTCATCATGTAAAAACCTTGAAAGTGTATCACTTTCAAGTACAGTTGAAAAAATAGGCGAATATGCTTTCTATTCATGTGATAAAGTAAATAGCATGGAAGTTCCTGCTAATGTTACAGATATTGGATATAGATCAATTGGATACGGATATTTCTTAGATGGCAGATCATGGGTTCAAGCAGTTTATCCTGATTTTACAATAATAGGTGATAAAGATACAAGTGCTGAAGCTTATGCAACAGCAAATGGTATTTCTTTTGATGGAATTTATGAAATAGGCGATCCTAATGGTGATGGAACAACAGATATTGTTGATGTAATTAATCTACAAAAGGTTCTTTTCGGCAATGCTAAATTAACTCCAAACCAAGCTATAGCAACTGACCTTAACAATGATGGAAAGATTGATATTTTTGATTTAGTAATGATGAAAAGACTGATAGCACAAGCATAAAATTAATAGAGATTTATTTTATAAAGCGAAATGATTGAACTATGGTTCAATTGTTTCGCTTTTAATTTTACATAGATTTAACATTACTCTGCTTTAGAATTTTACATACATAGTTTATTATATGAGTGTACCATAAAACAATAAAAAATTATGGAGGCAGAATAATGAAAAAAGCTATAAGTTTGATATTGGCAACAGGATTATTTATCACATCAATGGTTGGATGCATAGGTGACGATAAATTTGATGCAAAAAAAGAGATTAATGTAATATCTCGTGAAGATGGTTCTGGAACAAGAGGTGCATTTGTTGAATTGTTTGGAATTGAAGAAAAAGATGCTGATGGAAAGAAGTATGACAACACAAGGGAAGATGCAGAAATAACAAATGATACTTCTGTTATGATGACTACAGTTGCTGGGAACAAATATTCTATTGGATACATATCAATGGGTTCATTTAATGACACTGTTAAGGGTGTAAAAATTGATGGTGCAGAACCAACTACGGCAAATGCTAAGAGTGGTGAATATAAAATTTCACGTCCATTTAACATTGCAACAAAGGGCGATGTAAGCGAAATAACACAGGATTTCATTGATTTTATATTGAGTGATGAAGGTCAAAAGGTTGTTGAGGGTGAGAAGTATATTGCTGTATCAGATGGAACAGCTTACAGTGGGGATAAGCCAAAGGGGAAAATTGTTATTGCTGGTTCATCGTCTGTAACTCCTGTTATGGAAAAGCTAAAAGAGGCATATCTTGCTATTAACACAAATGCAAAAATTGAAATTCAACAGAGCGACTCAACAACGGGCATGACTTCTGTTATTGATGGTATATGTGATATTGGTATGGCATCAAGAGAATTGAAGGATAGTGAACTTGAAAAAGGAATAGAAGGGACAGTAATTGCAAAGGATGGTATTGTAGTTATTATTAACAAGGAAAATATTGTAGAGGAAATTTCTTCAGAACAAATTAAATCTATATTCACTGGTGGAATTAACGAATGGTCTGAAATAATAAAAGAAGGTATAGATTAATTGATATAATTCTAGTTGAAATAAGCAAAAAAGCAGTGATTATTTTATCAAGCCTATTTGCTAAATGGAGAGAGATATGAAAAAACATAAAGAAAAAATATTTAAAATTATATTCCTAGCTACTGCTTGCACCTCAATACTAGCAGTAGCTTTAATCTGCGTTTTTTTGTTTGCAAACGGTATACCAGCAATGGGTAAAATAGGAGTCTTTAATTTTCTGTTAGGTGAAAAGTGGCGACCTGCGAATGATATTTACGGGATACTTCCAATGATACTTGGTAGTATTTATGTAACAGCAGGAGCAATTGTAATAGGCGTTCCGATTGGAGTACTCACTGCAATATTTATGGCAAAGTTTTGTCCTAAATGGCTTTATAAGATTCTGCACCCTGCATTAGAACTTCTTGCTGGAATTCCATCTGTTATTTACGGATTTTTCGGCTTGATTGTAGTTGTTCCAATTGTTAGTGAGCTATTTGGTGGCAGTGGAAAAAGTATGCTTACAGCGTCAATTTTACTTGGAATTATGATATTGCCAACGATAATAGGCGTGAGCGAATCAGCAATTCGTGCTGTTCCACAAAGCTGTTATGAGGGAGGACTTGCACTTGGAGCAAGCCATGAGCGAAGTGTTTTCTTTGCAACAGTTCCAGCGGCTAAATCTGGAATTATGGCTGGTGTTGTTCTTGGCATTGGTCGTGCGATTGGTGAAACAATGGCTGTAATTATGGTCGCAGGGAATCAGGCTATGATGCCTAAAGGGGTTGTTAAGGGAGTAAGAACGCTTACAGCGAACATTGTAATTGAGATGGGGTATGCGGCTGATTTGCATAGGGAAGCTTTAATTGCAACAGCTGTTGTGTTGTTTGTGTTTATTTTAATTATAAACCTCACTTTCTCATTAATTAAGAGGAG
>CAZSZG010000012.1:17946-33438 GCA_964610805.1 uncultured Oscillospiraceae bacterium | reverse complement strand
CTGTGGTGGAATCGGCAGACACAAGGGACTTAAAATCCCTCGGTAGCAATACCGTGACAGTTCAAGTCTGTTCAGCGGCACCAAGCACCGTCAAATTATGTTAATACATAGCTTGACGGTGCTTTTTTGTCTAACTTTCAAAAATAAAGCCCTTGATTACACCTATACGGTAATAATCAAGGGCTTTTATTCTGATAAATTTCAAATGCCATTAATAATTGCACTTGATAAATAGAGTGAGCCACAGACCAAAACCATGCCACCACGCTCTACTGCAAGCTTTTTGGCAAACTCAAATCCCTCACGGTAACCCATGCAATAACTTTCATGCTCTGGAAAATATTCAGCAAGCTGTTTACTTTTTACATTGCTTTCAATAAAACCATCAACACACACAGCTACGTCGATACCATTAGCTAAAAGTTGTGATGTCTTAATATAATTCTTCGATGTAATCATGCCTACAACAGCAATTACAGGACGTTTATTTAAGGTTTCAAGCATATCGGTTAACGCTAAAATTCCACTCTCATTATGTCCACCATCAACAATAACAAGTGGTTTTTCGCTAAGAATCTCAAGCCTTGCACCAACTTGCACCATTTCAAACGCCATTTTTATAGCCTTATCGCTAATCTTAAAACCTTGTTTTTTCAGCAAATTAAGCGTTTCAATCGAAGTACAAGCATTATAAATCTGGTGTTTTCCAAGCATTTTAAGATTATATTTATCAGACTTATATTCAAACACGCTACCACTATATCCACAATCTAAAACTGAAATATCGCTTGAATTAACCATAAACAGCTGTGAATTTTTCCCATTGGCTATATGAACAATCAAGTCCACTGCCTCTTTCTCGTTATCAACAGAAACAATAGTCGGACAGTTTGGCTTGATAATTCCAGCCTTATGTGTAGCAATTTCACGCAATGTATCGCCAAGAATATTCACATGGTCATAAGAAATAGATGTGATAACGGACACCAACGGGTTTTCGATTATATTTGTAGCATCAAGCAAGCCACCAATCCCAGTTTCTAGAAAAACCACATCGCAATTCTCCTCTGAATAGTAAAGGAACGCAATTGCCAATGTAATTTCAAACTGAGAATACGCCTTTGATTTCACCACTTGCTTAACAGTATCGCACAATCTATCAAGCGTTTGTCTTGGTATATTTATTCCATTAATTCTAATTCTATCCTCATAGCATTTGATATAGGGCGAGGTAAACTGCCCCACCCTATATCCAGAATTTATTACTGCCTGTGAGCAAAGTTCAAGCGTTGAACCTTTCCCATTCGTGCCAGCTATATGAACAAACTTCAAGCCCTTTTGAGGGTTGCCTAAAGCGTTCAGCAAGCCATTAATCCTTGAAAGATCGGTAACTCTTTCACCAGACTTGCTAAATCTGTTTATATATTCCATAGTGTCCACTATTTACTCATCGCCTCTATGCTCTGCAATAGCTTTTGCATACGTTCTTCAGCCTTTGCAAGCTTTGCTTTTTCAACCTCAACAAGTTTTTCAGGGGCTTTCGCAAGGAAACCTTCATTACCAAGCTTGCCACTTAAAAAGTCTATATCCTTTTGCACATCTGCTTTTTCCTTATTGAGCCTTTCTATTTCCTTTTCCTTGTCAACTAACTCATCAAGTGGAATAAACGCCCTAGCACTGTCCGTTACTGCCGTTACTGCATCTTCAATTTCAATCATTTCTGCAACCTCAACAGTTGATGCAAATGCAAGCTTTTCAAAAAATACTACACAGGATTTAAACAGCTCAACATCTTTAGTTTCAATAAAAACTTTTGCCTTAACTGACGGAGGTACGTTCATTTCTGTTCTTCTGTTTCTTACTGCCTTTATTGTATCAATTATTTTCTCAAAGCTTTCTTCTGACTCTGCATAGTCCATTTTTTCATCATAAACAGGGAATTCTTCAAGCATAATCGGTGATTCTTCATTAGTAAGAACCTGCCAAATCTCCTCTGTTATAAAAGGCATGAATGGGTGTAAAAGCTTTAACATTCCTTGCATAACCCACACAAGAACAGCCTGTGCCGTTTCCTTAGTTTCTCCACCAGCCATAATTCTAGGCTTTGTTAGCTCAATATACCAGTCACAATAAATATTCCAAATAAAGTCATATAACTTAGATACAGCAACGCCTAATTCAAACTTATCAAGGTTATCATTAACCTCTCCTGCAAGCTTATTAAACTTGCTGATAATCCACTTATCCTCAATATGGAGCTTTTCAGGCAAGCCCTTTATCTCAAAATCATCGGAAAGATTCATCATAATAAACCTTGAGGCATTCCAAAGCTTATTAGCAAAATTCCTTGATGACTTAACCTTATCTTCCATAAACCTCATGTCATTTCCTGGCGAATTTCCTGTTGCAAGCATAAATCTCAACGCATCTGCACCGTATAAATCTATAATTTCAAGTGGGTCAATACCGTTACCAAGCGATTTTGACATCTTTCTGCCATCTGAATCACGAACCAAGCCATGTATTAAAACGGTATCAAACGGCACTTCGCCCATATGCTCCAAGCCACTGAACATCATTCTTACAACCCAGAAAAATATTATATCATAGCCTGTAACCAGTGTGCTTGTAGGATAAAAATAATCCAAATCATCTGTTTTATCAGGCCAACCCAATGTAGAAAAAGGCCATAATGCCGAGCTAAACCAAGTGTCGAGTGTATCAGGGTCTTGATGCATATCCTTACCACATTTTGGGCAAGTAGCCTCATTTTCCTTTGTAACCATCATTTCACCACAATCGCA
Source organism: uncultured Oscillospiraceae bacterium (assembly GCA_964610805.1). GTDB lineage: Bacteria > Bacillota > Clostridia > Oscillospirales > Ruminococcaceae > JAAYPV01. The sequence goes on along the minus strand of CAZSZG010000012.1, from coordinate 30,634 downwards.
ATAAAACGCTGGAATACGATGTCCCCACCAAAGCTGACGTGAAATACACCAATCTTTTATATTTTCCAACCAGTGAAAATAAATCTTGTCGAAACGTTCAGGTACAAATTTTGTTTTGCCATCTCTAACAGCCTTAATTGCAGGCTCTGCCAGTGTTTCCATCTTAACAAACCATTGCTTTGAAACTCTAGGCTCAACCGTTGTGGAGCATCTATAACAAGTACCAACATTATGGCTATGCTCCTCTATTTTCACCAATGCACCCTCTGCTTCAAGGTCGCTAACAATGGCTTTTCTTGCATCATATCTGTCCATTCCAGCATATTTAGGATAATCAGCAGTAATTTTTGCGTCCTCTGTCATAACATTTATAATAGGAAGATTATGCCTTGCCCCAACCTCAAAGTCATTAGGGTCATGTGCAGGAGTGATTTTTACAACGCCTGTTCCAAAATCCATTTCAACATAATCATCAGCAACAATCGGTATTTCCCTATGAACAATCGGCAAAATAACAGTCTTACCTATCATGTCTTTATAACGCTCATCTTTTGGATTTACAGCAACAGCAGTATCACCCAAAAGGGTTTCAGGACGTGTTGTTGCCAAATCAAGATAACCACTTCCATCAGCAAGAGGATACCTTAAATGCCAAAAATAACCTGATTGGTCCTCAAACTCAACCTCAGCATCAGAAATTGAAGTCAAGCAATGTGGACACCAGTTAATAATTCTCTCGCCACGATAAATCAAACCTTTATCATAAAGCTTAATGAAAACCTCTTTAACAGCCTTATTACAGCCCTCGTCCAAAGTAAAGCGTTCCCTCGACCAGTCGCATGATGAGCCAAGTTTTTTCAGCTGTTCAATAATGCGTCCACCATACTTTTCTTTCCACTTCCATGCACGTTCCAAAAAGCCATCTCTACCAATATCATCTTTAGTTATGCCCTCTTCACGCATAGCCTCAACGATTTTCGCCTCAGTAGCGATAGAAGCGTGGTCTGTACCAGGAATCCACAAAGCAGAATAACCCGACATTCTCTTATATCTAATAAGTATATCCTGTAAAGTATTGTCAAGAGCGTGCCCCATATGGAGCTGTCCTGTTATATTTGGTGGTGGAATTACAATAGTATAAGGTTTTTTCGTCTTATCAACCTTTGCTTTAAAGCACTCTTTTTCAGTCCAATAATCATATATTTTATCTTCTACTTCCTTAGGCTCATAGAGCTTTGACAGTTCTTTTCTCATCTTTACATCTCCCAGTTTTATGTTTTATATTATCACAAATAAAACAGCCAAAAGCAAATTTAAAACAACTGCTTTTAGCCGTATAATTCCACATATAAATATTGATTATGGGCATAACAGCAAAAGCCAGTGACTAATCACGACTTTATCGACTATATACCAAGCACAACCAGTATATTTCGTCACAAAATGCCAGCCCTTTCATACTCTTTTTAACTTTTTTATTATATCGCATTACAATTCTTTTGTCAAGCTTTTGAAATTATCTAAACCATAATAAATCTCCACAGCTTATTAACCCATTCTTCACCAGCGTAATCAATACCAACCCGTTTATCAGTCTTTATTTCTGGTCTTAGTCCATCATCCTCAACCCATATATTAGGATTTCCTACCAACATTTTATAATTAAAACTTTTATCAATCTTCAACGCTTTAGTCAGCTTTGCAGGTCCGTTATAGCCCTCTCCTGCCCTGAAAAGTACTGCCTGTGGTTGTTCCTTTTCTCCTGTTACAACATTCATAAGCCAATGAATTCCATAACAAAGATATACATAAATTAGTCCACTTTCCCTGTAAATAATTTCTGCACGAGGTGTTCGCCCCTTAGAGGCATGGCAAGCCTTATCCTCCTCGCCCCTATAAGCCTCTGTTTCAGTTATTCGCACCCGTAGTTCTTCTCCATTATCAAGCTTGTGAACTAAAATTTTTCCCACCAATTCTGGTGCAACATCCAAGCAATCCCTATCGAAAAAGTCTTTTCCCAACACCATTTATACTTTTAACCCCTCAACAATTTTCTCATCAGGTTGAACATATACCGTCGTATTATTGGTGAATATAACCATTCCAGGCTTTGAACCATTCGGCTTTTTCACATACCTTGCAAGCGTATAATCGACAGGAACTTGAGAGGAATTTCTCGCTTTGCTATGATATGCCGCAAGAATTGCTGCCTCCTCAACAGTCCTATCAGGTGGTGTTTCACCATTTGTTAAAATTATAACATGAGAACCAGTGATATTATGAGTATGAAGCCAAATATCCGTCTTTTCGGCTGTTTTCATACTAAGCTTATCATTCTGCTTGTTATTTCTGCCAACAAGTATAGTATACCCATCGCTTGAAATAAACTCCAACGGAGGCAATGCCTTAGGTGTTTTACCTTTCATTTTCCCGTAGCGAATATACCCCTGTTCAGCCAATTCAAGCCTTAACTCTGCTATTTCACTCTCCATGCTCGCCCTCGTCAACGCATCAAAAACGCTATCAATATAGCTTAACTCCTCCTCGCCAATCCTAATTTGCTCTGCAAGCCTTTCTTCAGCAGTTCCAGCCTTGCGATAATCGGAATAATATTTCTGTGCATTCTTAGCAGGAGTCATGGTTTTATTAAGCTTAATTTCAACAACAGGACAATTTTCATCATAGAAATTTTCAAGCAAAACCTTTTCTTCGCCCTTATTAATCCTATAAATATTTGCAGAAATCAAGTCACCCATAAGCTTTAAATGTTCTTTATCCTTGCACTTTTCTATTTCCTCTTTTTGATTAATTATCCTCTTTGTAATTCGTTCAGATGTGTTAACCAACAGCTTAAACAAGTCGTTCGCCCTCTGTTTTAAACGTGCAATATTATCTCTTTCTGAATAGAAATAATCAAGAGTTTCAAACGCAGAATTCATCTCCATTGTATACATAAGCGTTCCGTACTGGTTAAGCTTAATAAAAGAAAAATCTTTAAGCATTCCATCTTTATTCTTCACAACAGTAAAATTATTTTTCATTTCAAGCAACGAATTTTTAGCCTGTCCAATGATGAAAACAAGTCTATCAAGAGTTTCTGACGTAATATCCTCAATATTTACCTCAAAGCCTTTATTAGCATAAAACGCCCATTCTCGTGCTAGTACAGGGGATATTCCCTCGAAAACCCTTATCAAAGCCTTTGACAATTCAGCATTTTTTGCATTCCTAACGGCGTCAACTATCTCGTCATTACTTGCTGTCAAAAATGAAATTCTATCACTTCTTGGGGGCATTTCATATGTCATTCCTGGCAAAACAAGCCTTTCCCTCGACATCCCCTCATCAACACGCTTTATGCTGTCAATAACCTTACCACTTTCATTTATCAGCACAATGTTGGAATATTTACCCATGACTTCAGTTGCAAGCGTTATCAACACCCTGTCACCAAGTTCATTTGTACATTCAAAGTCAAAAAATAATATTCGTTCAAGTCCGTCTTGCCTAATATCAGCAAGCTTTCCACCACCCAAATGTTTACGCAAAAGCATACAAAACATCGGTGGTGCTTTCGGGTTGTCAATTACATTTTCTGTAATATGAACCCTTGCACTATTTGCAGAAACAGAAATAAGTAGCTTCTTATTTCCATTTAATGTTCTAAAATTTATTACAATCTCTTCTCTTGATGGCTGATGAATTTTATCAATTCTAGCACCAATTAAAGTCCTTAACTCCTGTTTTACTGCATAAAGAAACGCACCATCAAGTGCCATTTTTCAGTATCCTCCCATGTCTAAACAATATATTTCACTACGTCAAAGTTAAATTTAGCAATCTCCACCTTAATAGAAGGAAACCGTTTTTTTATCTTCTTCTGTAAATATTGAAGCACAATATTTTCAGTATGAAAATGTCCACCATCAATTAAAGTTAGCCCTAAATTATTTGCACCAATCCATTGGTCATGCTTTATATCGCCAGTTATATACGCATCTACGCCCTTTTGATATGCAAGTTCATAATTGCCCCCACCCGAACCAGAGCATAACGCAACCCTCTTTATTGGCTTTTCTCCATCAACATACCTAACAACTGAACAATTATAAGCCTGTTTCACCTTTTCTGCAAGTGTTTTCGCATCAATTTCTTCCTCTAATTCACATATCCTACCGTATCCAATTTCCTCATATATTGCATGATTATCCAAAATCTGATAAGCTGGCTCTTCATATGGATGTGCATCAACCATCGCCTTAATTACTGCTTTCAGCTTAGATGGACTTACAAGCATTTCAAGCCTTACTTCCTCAACCTTTTCAAGCTTTCCAACAGCACCCTTATGTGGATTTGCACCTTTTATCGGCTGAAAACAACCCTCACCATTAACACTAAAAGAGCAACCCTTATAGTAACCAATCTCGCCTGCACCTGCCTTTGTCATGGCATCATATACCTTATTTACATTCTCCTTAGGAACAAAAACAACCACCTGTTTATACGGATTTTTATGAACTGGCTCAAGTATTTCACCTGTATTTTCCAACCCAAGAAGTTCAGCCATAATATCACTTATACCACCATTTGCCATATCTAAATTCGTATGTAAAGCAATAGCATTTATGAGGTATCTAACCAATCTACAAGCAGGATTATCGTTATCCAAACGCTTTATCGGATTAAAAATAACTGGGTGATGGCTAATAATTAAATCGAAATCCCTATTCAAAGCCTCATCAGTTACATCACTTGTAATATCAAGTGCCAAAAGAATTTTAGTAATTTCATCATTAAAATCGCCAACCAACAGCCCAGTATTGTCAAATTTATCAGTAAATGCAAATGGTGCTAGTTCATTAAGATAATCATAAATATCTTTTACAGTTATCATAGTATATCCCCTTTTTACGACGTCCGTTATTTTTTTAGCAAGTTCAATTTTTTTTCTGCCAAGCACAGCTCCTGTTGATGAATTTAGTAATCCCTCACCCTCAAGTTTAATCCTTTTTGCTTGCACTGCTAAATATAACTTCGACTGTTTCTTGGAAAAATCAAGCTTACCTGTATAAGCGTCAAAAGAATCAATCTCTTTTTTTACTCCACTATATGTGGAACTTATAACAGAATATGCAAAATTTTCCTCCGCAACTGCCTGTTCACGATTAATTTCAAACCCATTTGAATATAACCATTCCCGTAAAATATGAGATTTTGTCATCGGCTGAAGCACAAGATTTACCCCGTCCCTAAGCCACTCTGCATCACCTATTATCTGGCATATTGTTTCAGCACCCATGCCAGCAATTATCACATCCGTTATGCCATCACTGTCAATTTCCTTTAATCCATCCGATTTAACCAATTTAATTTTATCTTGATACCCATACTTTTCAACAGTTTTCTTACCAAATTGCAATGGGCCATCATTTATATCAGAGGCAATAACCCTTTCACATTTTTTTGCCTCAATCAAATATACAGCGAGATATGCATGGTCTGTACCAACATCACAAGCAACTTTTCCACTTACAAAATCGGCACAAGCCAAAAGCCTGGCATCAAGTGAAATCATAAAACGCCCCTTTATATAAAATGTTAATTATAATTTTATTATTAAAATAGGGCAAACACAAAATGCTTGCCCCATATCTGATTTTTACTTATTTGCAAAGTAATTATTAAGCTTTTCAACCAACTCATCAGCGTCAACACCATGAACATTACAAGCCTGCTCAATATTTTCGCCCCTTGATGAAGGACAGCCCAAGCAATGCATACCCATCTCAAGAAAGAACGGTGAAACACCAAAATCTTGATCAAGAATATCCCCTATATTTGTTTCCTTTGTTACTGTAAATGCCATATTTTATCCTCCTTAATAATTTTATTATGCTACCTTTTCTTCTGTTTATACTATTTTACATAAGTGTCAACTAAAAACAAAAGCGTAACCTATGCGGTTACGCTTGTTAAAGTCTAATAATTATTCAGACTTCATCTTAGCAAAACAATCGCTGCAATATACAGGACGGTCTTCCTTTGGTCTAAAAGGAACCTTTGCATCTTTACCGCATGAAGCACATGTTGCTACAAACATTTCTCTTTCGGATCTAGAAGCATTCTTTCTTGAGTCACGGCATGATTTACATCTCTGTGGCTCGTTTACAAATCCCTTTTCAGCATAGAATTCTTGCTCTCCAGCAGTAAATGTAAAATCTGATCCACATTCTTTGCATGATAGTGTCTTGTCTTCGTACATTTCATTACCTCGCTTACGCTTTTTGTATTTTTGGACCACAGACGGATTTGCACCGACACCTTTGTTAAAACAACGCTCTAGTATTAAGCTATTGGGCCATATGTTAATAATAATCGGATCGCTCCGAATTAAATTAAACTAATGATTAATAAAATAGTTTGCCCTCCACATTCTTTTCAGCTTGCGTCTTACCCTTTGCATTGCATTATCAACGGACTTCGGTGATATAGCGAGTTGCTGAGCAATTTGCTCATACGAAGAGTCTTTAAGAAACAATTTTAATATTTCCCATTCCTGTTTTGATAATAGAGAAATAATGCTATTATAAATTTCTTCTAATCTTTCCTTTTGAAGCAATATACTTTCAGGATTGTCGGCAATAACTACATCTTGAACCTCTGAAATATCTTCAACAGGCAATTCTGTTTTGTTATTTTTGACAAACGCAGTTTTCATTTTATTATTTATGCACACCTCAGCAAAAGTAGCAAACTTGACATTTTTGGATTGGTCAAACTTAGAAATTGCATTAAGCAACCCTAAAAGCCCCTCCTGAGCCAAATCCTCTGCGTCGGTTGGTGATTTCGCCATTTTATTGGCTTTCACCCAAATAATTTTAACATATCGAGTTATGAGTGCTGTTGTGGCAATTTCGTCATACGAAACCATATTCACAAGTTCTTCATCAGTTCTTCTTTCCAAACCCGTTGGACTCATATTAAATGTCAACACTATGTTCACACCATTCATATACTGTATGCTTTTATTTATCATATACTAATTTACCCGTTTTGTCAAGCTTTTTTTGCAAAAAAAATAAAGCTTGTAAATTGCAATATAAAATCCCCCTTATAGAGAAACCCATACACTAATATTTATTAAGTGAAAAGCAATATTTAAATTAAATATACTATTATATGAGCAAAGTATAACACATAAATTATACATTGTAAATATATAAATTATAAATAAATATATTTGTTCACAATGCATAAAAATTGGCTCAAATCTTGTATTTCTATTGACTTTATGGAGATAAAGTGATACCATTAAACTAGAGAATATTTGTAAAACAAAGTGGTATATACTATCTATAAAATTGCTTTAATAGAATCCTAAGAACACTACTTTATTATTAGTATTTTTCACACTTATTATACTATTTTCAGTGAAAACAAACTTCGACCTTACAAATAATCCTTAATTAAATATATTGTTAAAGGGAAGATATTAATGAAACTTAAAAAAGGAATATTATTTGCAATATGCCTTTCAACGGTGCAAGGCTTGCTGATTGGTTCTGTATCTGCAAATATTAACGACCTACCCAAAAATGACAACCTAGAAAATTCATCTTTTGTAGATTTAGAGAATAGCTCAAATGTCACAATTCAAAATGATTTATCCGTATTAGATATGAAGAACTTTCTTTTGGGTAAGGAAGATTTAGTAGCAGAAGCCGACATCAATGCCGACGGAATACTTAATGTGTTTGATTTAGTAAGTTTAAAGCAGGATTTGTTTAAACAGCCCGATGACACTGGCGAATTAGTGACTGCGAACTACTCTGCAACAGCTGATAATGTAAAGCTTATTGGCAGAAACCTTGTAAAAAATGACATTACATGGTTAGTGCAAAGTGGTTCAGCTGTGGAGTTTGAAATTACAGGTACATCTGCTGAAATTCAGCTTGCTGGTGATGGTGCAGTTTATTCTGATGAAAAATATAAACCTAGATACGCTGTTTTAGTGGATGGAGAAGTACTTACAGATTCCTTGATGTCTACGGAAAAGGAAACAGTCATGCTTTTTGAGGGTGAAAGCTCAAGGAAAGCTACTGTAAAAGTAATCCATCTTTCAGAGGCAAATAATGGTGCAATAGGTGTTAGCAATATTTCTGTTACTTCATCTGCAAAAAAGCCCGTTGTTCCAGTTGCAAAAAAGGATTTAAGCATTGAATTTATCGGCGATTCTATAACCTGTGCATACGGTGTAGAGGGTGAAACGCAGTATGAGCCATTCAGCACATCAACAGAAAATTTCATGAAATCCTATGCTTATCTTACTGCACAACAGTTAAACGCTGATTACAGTGCAGTATGTTATAGTGGTCACGGAATTATTTCTGGCTATACAACGGACGAAAAGAATACTGATAGCCTTGTTCCAGATTGCTATAATTTAGTTGGAAAGTCTTATGATTATGCAACTGAATGGGATTTTGAAAGTAATCCTAATGATGTGGTTGTAATTAATCTTGGCACTAATGATTCAAGCTATTTAAGTTTGGATTTTGAGGCAAGGTCTGGAGATTTTGTTGATGGATATGTTAGCTTTCTAAAGGATTTAAGGGATAAAAATCCCAATGCTTACATTATTTGCACTGTTGGAACGATGGGTGGAGAAGATGTTTATGGGCTTATTGAACAGGCAATAGACATCTATAAGAGCGAAACGGAAGATACAAATGTAATGGGTTATCTTTCAGCGACACAAAACATGGCAAATGGGCTTGGTGCTGATTGGCATCCATCAGTAATTACACAGCAAGAAAGTGCATATGTTCTTGCTGATAAAATATGTGAAGTTTTGGGTATGGAGTCAAGTAAGATTGGGCTTGACTTTACTGCAGATTCTCCTTACGATGTTGTAATAAATGAGGAAGCTGGTGCAAATGCGTCATTCTTTGTTGCTTACGATAAATCATTTTGGATTAATATGGTTGGTGGAGGAACTCAAGCCTCTGATATAAAAGCTTGTATTTCGGATATTGATTTGAAAACAGGAGAATATCGACTTGAATTTAATTATAAAACAGGGATTAGCAAGAATATTCCATTTACATTGCAGAATGATACCGAAATCTATTACAGCGATTCAGTAGACTCTGAACTTGATGACCAACTCTATTCTGCTACATTTACTGTTGCTGAAAATGCTGATGATTGCGAAATTGTGTTCAATATCGGTGGTTCAGATTATTATAACGTCACCCTTACAAATATAAGATTAGTGAAATTATCGTAGTTATAAAATAAAAATGACTTTATAAGTTTTAGAGATATTTTTTGAAATAAGGCTATTATATGTTGACTTTTAAATTCAATATATGATATAATGTTATGGTATAATGCAACAATCATAACTTACATGGAGGGAAAAAATGAACATATTTAAAAAAAGGATTATTTCAGTTATTTCTGCAATGGCAATGTTGGCTACATCTGCAATTACAGTGCCTATGACAGTGGGGGCAGAGTCCGAAAGGTATGAGTTTGAAAACGGTACTTTAGTCGGTGCAACAGTTGAAACCACTGAATCAGGTTATTCAGGTTCTGGTTATGTTTACATCACAAGTGCTGGACAAACAGCATCAATTACAGCTAATGTTCCATCAGCTGGTATGTATGAAGTTGTTGTTTCTTATAGCCTACCTGCTAGTATGGGCTCTAGTAAGATTCAGAATATTCTGATAAACGGCGTAAATCAAGGTCAGATGGCATTCACTTCAAATGATGGATTTACAGAAAAATCTCTCGGTATGTATAAACTTGGTCAAGGCGATAACACAATTACAATAGAAAGTAGCTGGGGTTGGACTATGTTTGACTATGCTACTGTTCAATCAGCGACATTGCCTGAACTAAAAACTTCGAACACTTTAGTAAATGCTAAAGCTACTGACAGAACACAGGCACTTATGAATTATCTTGCTGATACTTATGGAAATAATATTATTTCTGGACAACAGGAGATTTATGGTGGAGGTAATAATGGCGACTATGAATTGGAATTTGAGTGGATTAAAAATCTTTCAGGTGAATATCCTGCAATAAGAGGTTTTGACTTCAACACTTATAACCCATTGTTCTCATGGGATGCTGGAACTACTGACAGAATTGTTGAATGGGTAAATGATAGAAATGGTATTGCTACTTCTTCATGGCATATCACTGTTCCTAAAGATATGTCAGCTTATACAGTTGGGCAAACTATGGACTGGACTATGGCTACTTATGTGCCTAGTGAAACTAATTTTAATACTGCAAATGTTCTTGTTGAGGGAACAAAGGAAAACGATTTTTATAAGCTTTCAGTAGAAGAGTTGGCAAAACAGCTACAAATACTTAGCGACAATGATGTTCCACTTCTGTTCAGACCGTTCCATGAAGCTGAGGGTAATGGTGGATTAAATGGCGAAGGAGCTTGGTTCTGGTGGGCATCTGCTGGTGCTGAAGTTTATAAGGAACTTTGGATAGACCTTTATACAACTTTAACTGAGGATTACAATTTCAATAACCTAATTTGGGAATATAACAGCTACACATACGAAACTTCTAGTGCATGGTATCCAGGTGATAATTATGTTGATATTGTAGGCTATGACAAGTACAATGCAACAAACTGGTCAACAGGTACTACTGCACCTAATGAAAGTGCAATTTCAGGCACTTTCTACAATCTAGTTAATATGTTTGATGGCAAGAAAATGGTTGCTATGACCGAAAATGATACTATTCCAACTATTGAAAATTTAACTGTTGAAAAAGCTGGTTGGTTATATTTCTGTCCTTGGTACGGTGAGCATTTATTGGATTCAAAATATAACAATCCTGAAACAGTTAAAGAAGTTTACATGAGTGATTACACAATTAATCTAGACGACTTGCCAGAAAACCTTTATTCATATGGCTTAGACGGTCCTGTTGTTAAGGTGATTCTAGGTGATGTAAACTGCGATAATACTGTAAATGCATTCGATGTAAGTTTGTTGTTGAAATCTTTAATCACTGATTATGAGTTATCTGAACAAGGTGCTTTAAATGCTGATGTAGACAAGGACGGTAGCGTGAAAATAGCAGACGTTATTATGATTAAGAAATATCTAGTCGGTGCTATTGACAAGTTCTAATCGCATTTTAATAAATAAACCCTCCTCCTGCGTTTTTGTGGGAGGAGGGTTTATTTATGGATAAATTGTAAAGTTTAATTTAGGTGTAGATTTTTGTCAATAGTTATGGTAAAATTAAAAGATATATAGACATAATTGTAAAGGGGAATTTATATGAAAAAGAAAATAACAATAGCAACACTTTCTGTTTTAATGTTAGCAACGCTTAATGGGTGTGGCAAAAACGAAACTTCAACTGCTAATTCCAGTAAAGCCGATGATTCAAGTAGTAGTGTAAATAAAATGGTTGTCGATATTACTGAAGAAAGCCAAACTACTACAACAACTCAACCTAGTGAAACTACAAACACAACACCTGAGTCTACTGCTGAATCTAATATAGATAAGCCCGCTGGAACTGTAACATTCCCTTTACAAGAGCCTAAATTTACAGCGATTTTCACAACAGCAGAAAATGGAGAAGAAATTATGCCTAACTTCTATCTATATACTAGATTTGGAGTAGAAGTTGTATTGCCAGGCGACTTAGAAGGAAATGCACAAGCACTTTATGATGCTTTAGTAAAAAAACATCCTACACTATCCTGGATATTAGATGGTAAAAGTGTTTACTTGGATTGGACAGCTAAAACTAATAATATGGACTGGAATTTATCTGATAAAGAAATTGATGCCAAAATAAACGCTTGGCTTGCAGGTAGAAGTTATAAAGACTTAACACTTGAAGAGCTTTACGAACATTATGATTTATGCTATAAGTCTAGTTTAGGTCAAGAAATTAGTAATTACATTAAAGGTAAGGGTGAACACACTTTTATTTCATCTTTTCGTTAAATAAATAGCCCTCATACTACTAAAGTATGAGGGTTTATGTTTTTATTATAACCATAAACACAAAAAACCACGCATAAGCGTGGTTGAAAGCTTGGTATCTATTTACACAAGCTTAAATTTGGTGTGCCTAGAGGGATTCGAACCCCCGGCCTATTGGTTCGTAGCCAATCACTCTATCCAGCTGAGCTATAGGCACATTTGAAAAGATAAGATTCTTGCAAGCACATTGAATTAACTAAAATCTTACTTATCTATTTTATCACATTGTTCAAGCTTTGTCAAGTGTTTTTTAGATAAACTAATCATAATTATTACAAATATATAGGTTGCATAGGTTTAAACTACGCAACCTTTTGCTTGCCCAATTTAATAAAGCTTTTGTAGTGAATTAATTACCACGTTTTCTCTTCATCGTTTTTATAACCTTTAGCCTTGAGAAGTCCTCACGTTCCTTTTCCTCTAGGCTGTCAGAAATGTATTTAACCATACCATCAAATCTTGGAATGAGGATATTTTTTAAAGCGTTCGCCCTCTTTTGCGTTTTCTTAATAGCTGTCGCCAAACGAAATATTCCATTCTCAACCTCTGCTAAAACAACAGTCATTTCCTTAACCTTATTAAAGCAAACATACGCATTATCAAGTTCACTATTGGTCATATAAAAGCCGTAAGGAATTCCC
>CAZSZG010000012.1:16325-17846 GCA_964610805.1 uncultured Oscillospiraceae bacterium | reverse complement strand
TTTCGTGTTTGTATTAAGTTACCTTTTGTAGGAAAAACCTGTTCAGCCACAAAATCCCCTCCTACTCAATATTTTTGAAACGGTCTGCTCTATTAACATCATATTTTTCTTCTAATAGCTTTTCATCAACTCTATCAATCTCTGACTTTGGTATTAAGCATAATAAATCCCAACCCAAGTCAAGTGTTTCCTCAATACTTCTGTTCTCCTCAAACCCTTGTGCCACAAAATGCTTTTCAAACTGAACACCAAATGACATATAAGCCTTGTCAATATCGGATAATTCTTCCTCACCGATAACAGACGCTAAAGACCTTGCGTCCTGTACTCTCGCATAGCAGGCAAATAGCTGGTTTGCAACTGCTGAATGGTCGGAACGTGTATACCCTTCTCCAATACCGTCCTTCATAAGCCTTGACAATGACGGTAACACAGCGACTGGTGGATATATTCCCGTTTGGTCAAGACTTCTGTCAAGAACAATCTGCCCCTCCGTAATATAACCCGTAAGGTCGGGAACTGGGTGCGTTATATCATCATTAGGCATTGTTAAAATTGGAATCTGTGTAACACTTCCTTTTGAGCCTTTAACAATTCCAGCACGTTCATAAAGTGATGCCAAATCAGAATATAAATATCCAGGATAACCCTTACGTCCAGGAATTTCTCCCTTTGATGATGAAAACTCACGCAAAGCCTCTGCATAAGAAGTCATATCTGTCATAATAACCAAAATATGCATATCCTTTTCATACGCAAGATATTCTGCAACCGTCAACGCACATCTTGGCGTTAAAATTCTTTCTATAATAGGGTCGTTGGATAGATTTATAAACATTGCTACATTATTAAGCACTCCACTATCAATAAAACTTCTCCTAAAATAATCTGCAACGTCATTTTTTACGCCCATTGCCGCAAAAACAATTGCAAAATCCTGCCCGTTATCGTCTGCAATCTGTGCCTGTCTTACAATTTGCACTGCAAGTTTATTATGTGACAAACCTGAACCAGAAAAAATTGGTAGCTTTTGCCCTCTAATAAGCGTTGTAAGGCAGTCAATACTTGATATTCCTGTTCTTATATAGTTTCTTGGATATGTTCTTGAAACTGGATTCAGTGGTTTACCATTTATATCTGCAAACTTTTCAGCATAAATATCACCTAAGCCATCAATCGGCTTTCCTGCACCATTAAACACTCTTCCCAAAACCTCTTTTGAAAGTGGCATCTCCATTGGTTTACCTGTAAACTTAGTTTTAGTATTTTCCAGCGACAAGCCCTTTGTACCCTCAAAAACCTGTAAAACTACCCTTTCACCAGATATTTCAACAACTCTACCGATACGCTCTGTACCGTCCTCAAGTCGAATTTGAGCCACCTCATCATAGCCTACACCCTTAACATTATCCAACGCAACAAGAGGTCCATTAACTTCATTTAACCCAATATGCTGTAAGCTCATGATTACCTCCATTCAGAACTGCTAATAGACAGCTCTTTAAATTTATCGTCAATTTC
>CAZSZG010000012.1:0-16225 GCA_964610805.1 uncultured Oscillospiraceae bacterium | reverse complement strand
CCTGTATATATCGACGCTTCCCTCGCTGCAACTGGCATATTCGATGTGTTTGCAATAAGAACTGTTCTATCCGTAAGTGGTCTATTTGTTTTCGGGTCAATCAGCTCTGAAAACTCGTCTAAAACCTGTGTCATCTCGTTCCCACGCTCACCACAACCAATATAAACAATTATATCAGCATCACAGTATTTTGCAAACTGATGCTGTGTCATTGTTTTTCCTGTTCCAAATCCACCAGGAATAGCACCCGTTCCACCCTTTGCTATCGGTAAAAGCGTGTCAATTACACGTTGCCCTGTGATAAGAGGTCTTGTAATCGTCAACCTATCCCTAACAGGACGTGGCTGTCTTATCGGCCATTTCTGGCACAATGTTAAATCTATCTCTTTGTTATTATCTGTTTTAATCTTGCAAACGACATCATTAACCTTGTATTTTCCATTAGAATTAACCCAAACAACTTCACCTTTAAGCATTGGAGAAAGCATACAATAATGCTTTACTACAAAGGTTTCAGGACAGGTTGCATACACATCTCCACCATTAAGATAATCGCCAACCTTTGCTGTAATTGTAACATCATACTCTACTTCACCATCAAGAGAATCGGAATTCGCACCCTCAGATATAAAAGCTCCCTGTTGCTCCTCAATCTTCCTCAACGGTCTTTCTATACCATCAAAAATATTTGACATAATTCCTGGTCCAAGCGTTGCAGAAAGTGGTGCTCCCGTTGTGAAAACTGGCTCGCCAACCTTTAACCCTGTTGTACTCTCATAAACCTGAATAGTTGTATACTCATCAGTAATTCCAATTACCTCACCAATAAGTCGCTTTTCACCAACATAAACCATCTCAAGCATCATAAAGTCTTTAGCATTCTTCACCTTAATAACAGGTCCATTTATTGAATAAACTGTGTTCAATTATTTCACCTCAATTACGGAATTATCCGTAGTATAGTTGCAATATTCCTTATAATCAGCGTATGTTGCAGTTTCCACTTTAGCAGTAACCACAACACACACTTGCAAATATTAGCAAAAACCATCTTTTCCTGCAAAGCTATAATTATAGCAAAACTGCTCTTTTTCTTCTTGAAGTGAATTATCAATTGTTTTATCCTCTATTGTAAGTAAATCCCTATTAAATATAGATAATCCACCATACTTAATTGATTTATCAACCTCAAATTCATACTCACCATTCATAGTTTTTGCAATTTCATCCTTAAACTTCATATCACGTTCGCTCAACCTTATTACCATCAAGGAAGTAATCTCTTTCCCCTCTAATAATTTACATAAGTATCCTAAGTAATCAGGGGATTCAGTAAATTCAACAATACGCTTTTCAACATTATCAAAAACCCTTTTAGAAAGCATTTCTCTATGCATTAGGATTTCTTTTTTATTATCCTGTAAAGACTGAGATTTAATTCGCTTGTGATTTATTTCAATTTCCTTCATCTGATTCTGTATTTTTGTATACATTTCCTGCAATACTGTATCTTCAACAGCTTTAAGAATATTATCCCGCTCTACATAAGCTTCACTTAAAATCTGTTCAATCTGTTCATCTATCTTTTCATTAACTGCTAATGTAAACCTATTAAGCTTTTCTTCTTCCTGTTCATCATTATACATAATAGCACCCCCCTCATTTCGTGCAATTAAAACCTATATTTTCAATCCAACGGACTCACTAACATATCGTGAAATAGTAGTGGTAATATCAGATGTGGCGTGCCTATCAGGTATTTCGACTATCAGTGGGCTTTTAATTTTAAGCTTCATATCATAAATTATATTATCACATAGCTTAACAAGCTTATCTGTTATAAGAATAATTGCTATATCTCTATCAGCAACTGCATTCTCCAAAGCCTTTTTTACATCATTCTTTTCATGTGCAATTACACCATCAATGCCCACCAAACGCATACCAGCTAATGTATCAACATTGTCACTTATCAAATAAAACTGCATTCCAATCACTTCCTATTGAGAACATTGTATAAAACTGATTTTAATTTTAGAGCTTATTTAGTATCATAAATGAAATCAAGAATCCGTATAGTGCAACACCCTCACCAAGTGCCACGAAAATCAACGCCTTAGAGAATGACTTAGGTTCTTCTGCAACTGCTCCGATAGCTGCTGGTGCTGCTGATGCAACTGCGATACCACAGCCTATTGAACCTAATCCTGTTGCAATTGCAGCAGCAATATATCCCAACCCTGCTGAACTATTAACGGCCTCCGAAACTGCTCCTCCTGCTTCAGCACTAATAAGCCCACCAATTGGGAATATAACAGATAAAGCAAGCACTGCAAAAAATGAACATAGATTGATTATAAATGCTGTTTTTGCCTGTTTAGGAGATTTACGCTTTTTTATAATATACACGATAGGTAGGGTTAATAATGCAACTGCAAACAAAGGTAATAATAAGATTTCCATAATAAATTCCTCCACTAATAATATAAATTTGTTATTCGCTATCACTTATAGCTTCATAGTTAATTTTGACTGGTTCAAATGGTCTTCCGTCACCATCATAAAACCTTGAGAACATTTCATAAAATTCAAGTCTTAATACCTGAATACCAACAATCATACCCTCCATACCCATTACAAATATGTTTCCGATGATTACAACAATTGGCGATGCACCTCTAGATGCTCCCTCCGATAAAAGCATTACAACCGACATCATTCCCGCATGAGAAAACACAAATCCACCAATTCTCACGAACGATAATGTATTCGTTGCAAATCCAAGCAAAAACTCAAACACTTCAAAAAAGTTTGAGGCTATAAAGTCACCAACATTGTCCATCTTAAAGCGTTTACCACTCAAAAGGCAACCCAACGGCTCTCGCAAAAACATAATTACAATTGGCAATACCAACAATAATATAACATAAATAGGTACGAATAAATTCACCTTGAAAAACACTGTTGCAACAATAGCGACAATCAATGAACTAAAAAGCACCAGTCCAGCAATGCCATTATTACCAAACACAGCTGATTCATAATCCTTACGTTTTAACTGTATCACTATATTAATCAAAATTGAAATTATAATCAACAGCACACCAATGCATATAGCTCCAGCAAGAATTAACATGGTATTATCCATAACCTCAATTGGTTTATGCTTTAAACCTATGCTATGGTAAAGAGGATCCAGCAAATGCTCATATCCAAAAACTGAGCCATATAGCAGTCCGAAAAACGCACTCGAAAGCCCTATCCTTGTGAAGATTGCACCCAACGCACTCCCATTTTTCTTATTGAGAATAAAGCCAAGCAACGCTATTACCAAGCCTTGCCCCAAGTCGCCAAACATTATTCCAAACAGTATCGTATACGTTATTGCAACAAAGCTTGTCGGGTTAAACCCATTATATGAGGGCAATCCATACATCTCAACAAACATCGAAAACGGCTTTGAAAACCTGCTATTTTTCAGCTGTACGGGTGTGCTAAATCCTGGCTCGGAATCAGGTGGCTTAGATATAATTGAAACATCTGGTAAATCATGAAATAACTCCCTAAAGCTTTTTTCTTTACCTTGTGGGATAAAACCAACCAAATAAAACTTATCCTTTAAGATAGATGCATATTTTCTAAGTGAGAAAATATTATACCTAAAGTTGATTTTACAATACACCATATTCAGCATATCAATACATTCATCTAAAATCTTATCACGCTTCTCCGTAAGCACCCTAAGATTTTCTTCTGTTTCTTTTAAAGTAGCTTTAAGCTTTTCAGATTCCTCTTGTGGAGTACCAGTGGCAAATTTTGGCACCCAAATTCGCTCAAAATAAAGTGCCTTCATAATTCTATCCGCTTCCTTATAAAAGGACAACGGTGAAAAATACACACCCCAGTAATAATTTTCATCCTTATCATAAGGGACAAACTCAAACGCTTTTTCCTTATAATAATCTAATTTAGGAAAACTGTCAGCAGGTAGCTTTCCAAAACGAATTCGTATATGCTTGCACTGGAAGAGCTTTTCTAAATCTATATCCATATCCTGTAAATGTGTAAGCTGAGTTAATACTTGTCCATTTTCCTTCAGTAAATCCTTATATTTTTTTATTTCCTTATTTATTGCCTGTGTCTGTGACTCAATTCCATCAACAAATTTGCTGATTTCCTCATCACTCTTATTCTCAATCTCATCAAACTTAACCTTTTTATATTCTAGCTTATCTCCAAACTCCAGGTTAAGAATCCTCTTTAATAAGCTAGTATAAGGATTAACTTCCTGTAATTGTTTAAACCCGCCGTCAGACTTTGATATTGTTTTAATCGATGGTTCAATATGAAAACACTTGCTCTCGACAATCCTCTTCAATACAGCATTAAGATTGCCCTCGAGTCCAACAACGTTGACACACTCCATCTTTTCAATAGACATTAATTTCACTCCTTGCTTTGGAAATATTGTATTTCAATTTCACCTTAGCTAATAATTAATAAGGATTCAATGTAAGACGCACTTTTTTCATATCTAATACCCTCAACTATTCGTATAATATTATTAAGCTCCACTTCAAACAAATAAGTTATTGAGTATAAGCTTACAGCAACATTTCCTGAAAATGCCAACGCCCTTTTGGATAAATTAAACCTCAAATTGCTTATCTCACGCTCGAATTGAATACTATCAACACAATGAGCCACATCATCCATCTGTCGCCCATATATAGTACCCGATAAAATCTTCAAAAACTCCTCTATGCTCTTAGCTTGAAAAAGTTCTTCTTGCTTTTTAACAGACATTCTTCCGTAAAACGGGAGAGTATTTTTCTTTATCTCATACGAGTCAGCATTAAAAAAGCTCTTCATTCTATAAGCATTTATTATATTTATTAAGTCAACCTGCACCTCAATCTGACGCATTAGCTCATCTCTTGCAGAACCTTTAAAATCTCTCTCAGCTGTTTTAAGAAGTTTTTTTAAATAATGCGTTCGCAAATTAACCTCACATTCAGTAAAATCAACCTTGCCATTTTCATCCTCATTTATATCCTTAAGCACATGATAATAGTCCGTTTTACTTAAAACCGCCAAAAGCTGTTTAAAACTTCTGATTTTAGCAATTTCTAATAAGTTAAAGCTTGCCCTACTCAACAAAAATGTAGGTAAATCGACAATATAAGAGCCACTAACTCCTGCATTCAAATATAGAATTGCATTTAGTATCTCCTTAATTTCATCCAATTCTATAAGAAATCTATAAAAAGGTTCTTTATCAAGATTTTGAAATTTACATAAATCAACATACATTTCAAAATTACCTTTGGTTAGAATATCCTCCAAAAATCCCCGATGAATATTATTTGTATCAATATTCGCCAAAACACCCGAATAACGGGTGTTCCTTTTCAAATACTCTGCGACCTCTGATACACTCTTTTTATTAATAAGCTCTTTATATTGCTCTGATTTAAGCCTTTTCCCATATATTGCCCTGATTCTTGCAACCGTTGCATTTCTTGAAAAGCTCAAAACTTACTCACCTACGATTCTTTTATAAATGCTATCCTCAATCTCCAGATGATGCTTATTAAAACTTTCGTCCATCCCTTTAATCTCAATTTCTCTTTGTTTACTTAATTCGTTAATATTTTCTCCAGCTATTTTATCATTCATATCCTTTGTTTTTTCGATCCTCTTTATAGCCTCTGTTTCCAACTTTTCTCTTATCTCTTTTGTTTCATCTATTGCCTTTTGAATTATTTCTTCCTTTTGATTTACAGCCATTTCCAACCTGTCATTTGCTTGCTTGTCAATGTCAATAATGCTTCTTACAACGTTATGCATATACAAGCCCCCCATCCTTGATAAATTAGCTTATATCGTTTAATTTTAATTCTTTATACTATGCATAGGTGCAGGTATTCTGCCACCTCTTGCAATAAATTTAGATGATGATTTATCATTTATTTTCATTACAGGACCACTTCCAAGCAATCCACCAAACTCAAGCATATCGCCCTCTTTTTTGCCAATTGCAGGTATTAATCTTACAGCTGTTGTCTTATTATTTACCATTCCAATCGCTGCCTCATCGGCAATAATTGCTGAAATTGTGTCTGCACTAATATCTCCAGGAACAACGACCATATCAAGCCCTACTGAGCATACAGCAGTCATTGCCTCAAGCTTTTCTAGTGATAATGTGCCCTCTTGAACTGCTGCAATCATTCCTGCATCTTCTGAAACAGGAATAAACGCTCCCGACAAGCCTCCAACATTGGATGATGCCATAACTCCACCCTTTTTAACTGCATCATTAAGCAAAGCCAACGCCGCAGTTGTTCCATGTGTGCCACAAGTTTCAAGTCCCATACCCTCTAAAATATATGCAACGCTATCACCAACTGCTGGTGTTGGTGCAAGCGAAAGGTCAACAATGCCAAATGGAACACCAAGCATTTTTGATGCAACTGTTCCAACCATCTGTCCCATTCTTGTAATCTTAAACGCTGTCTTTTTAATAACATCAGCAATCCCATCTATACTTGCATCAGGATACTTTTCAACAGCAGCACGAACAACACCAGGACCAGATACGCCGACATTAATTACGCAATCAGGCTCTCCAACGCCATGAAAAGCTCCTGCCATAAAAGGATTATCTTCAGGTGCATTACAAAATACAACAAGCTTTGCAGGACCAATACACTGCCTATCAGCAGTTTTTTCAGCCGACTCCTTAATAATTTTTCCCATAAGTGCAACAGCATCCATATTAATACCAGCCTTACTTGAGCCGACATTAACAGATGAGCATATGTTTGTTGTAACAGACAAAGCCTCTGGAATAGACTTAATCAGCTCCATATCACCAGCACTAAATCCCTTTTGCACCAATGCTGAATAACCACCGATAAAGTTCACACCACAAGTGTCTGCTGCCCTTTGCAATGTCAAGGCAAACTTAACAGGATCTTCATCCTTACAAGCAGCACAAATCATCGCAATTGGAGTAACCGAAATCCTCTTATTAATAATAGGAATCCCATACTCCTTTTCAATCTGTTCACCAACGCTAACAAGATTCTGTGCCTTGCTAACTATTTTATTATAAACCTTTTCACAAGCCTTATCAATATCGCTATCAATGCAATCAAGCAGTGAAATTCCCATTGTTATAGTTCTTATATCAAGGCATTCGTCCTGTATCATTCTTATCGTTTCAAGAATATCATATACATTTAGCATTTCTTATCCCCTGACTGCTTATATTTTGTGCATTGAATTAAATATATCCTCATGCATCGTATGAATTGACAAACCAAGCTTATTCCCCAGCTCTTCCATTTCGTCCGCAAGCTTTGAGAAATCAGTGTTCATTTGGGAAATATCAACAAGCATCATCATAGCAAACAAATCCTGTAAAACCGACTGTGTTACCTCAATAACATTCGCATTATACTCCGTGCATATACCACTTACCTTCGTGAGAATTCCTACTGTATCCTTACCAATTACAGTTACTACTGCCCTCATAAAAAGCCCTCCTTCAAATATTGAACAAATCCATTTATTTTCAAAGAATAAAACTCAACTATCTTTCCATCAATATACTTTTTATTACGTTATACATTCTATCACAATTATGTTAAAAGTCAAGAAAAACTTTTCTGTTTTATATTCTATTTATAAAAAAGCACAACAGTGATTTCAAATGAAAACACCGTTGCTTGCTACTTATATTATATCATATTTATCTTATAAGTCAAGACAAAGGCTCTGGCTTTGTCTATAATCAACAAAACAGGTGTCTTTATGCTAAAAACACCTGTCATTTTAGTTAATATTATATTATGTTATCTTATTTTCTTTTTTTAAGCGTAATTATCAATCCAACAATACCTAGTGCAAATACGACAAACCCTACACCAGTGACAACATATGTAACAGTCCAATTTTTTATTGTAATAATATTGGGAACAATATAATCAGGTATTTGATCTCTTTCACTCTCTTCAAAAATTTGGCTAGAAATAAGCCAATCTTCTAAAAGCCCCTCAGTTTCTGCATCAAGCTTTGTAACCTTTCCAGTAATGTTGAATGAAGTTCCAGTACCTTCAAGACTTTCATCGCTAGTTTCTTCCATAATTTTATCAAGTATCTTTTGGTCATCCTTATTTCTGGATTCAACAAGCACTATTGACTTTTTTTCACTTTCGCTACCCTCTTCGCCTGGTCTAATAGGTACTAAGTAAAAATATGCTGACTTCCTTGAATTTCCTTTTTTATCACTACTAACTTCCTCAACAGGACATCCTAATACATAATTAATTTCCCCATCAACTATCGTACCGTTTTTATATCCCTCAGTTGCTATATCAACATAGTCCACTGGTCCTTTAGTTATAAGCTTAAAACAATCGAAAACCCCATAAAAAAATGCTACTCCCCCAAGAATAATGCATGCTAAAATAAGTTTAAACCAAATCTTCATAAAATAATCCCTCGTTATCATAAATTTCAAAATGAACTAATTATTAGTATAGCATATGGTCATGACGTTGCTGTTAGCACATTAAGATATTATATATTAACACAATTTTAATTCAAAGTCAACAATATAACATATAATGTGGAAATATCTTATTTTAAGCCAAAAAACTCCTTAAAGTTTTCTGAAAATATTTTCTTATTCTCATCATATGTCAACCCAAGATTAAGAAACCTATTAAGCTCCTTTTCATGATTCCACATTGGAAAATCTGTACCAAAAAAGCAATTCTCAACGCCATAGTGGTGAATTAGCTTTACTGCAAACTCCTTAGGAATAATCTCCAGCGAACTACAAGTATCAAATTTAAGGTTTTCACTGCCATTCAAGCACTCCATAGCCTCGTCCCAGCATTGATAACCACCTAGATGTGCAGCAATTATTTTTAGCTTTGGAAAATCCCTAATAATATTTACAAGCCTGTGAGGACGGGAATATTCGTACCTGTTATCCCCCATGTGTATCAATATAGGAACTCTGCCCTCAATCAGCTCATATATCTTATAAGCTTGCTTGTCATCAATATTAAACTTCTGAAAATCAGGATGAATCTTAATTCCATGCAATCCCATAGAAATTATTCTATCAACCTCATCTTCCATATTATCCATTTCTGGATGCAATGTACCTAACCCAAAAAATTCAGGGTGTTTGTCACATTTAGCCTTAATAAAATTATTTATAGATTCCGTCTGTTCCTTGCTTGTTGCAGTAGAGCATACAAGGAATTTTTTTACACCTACCTTTGCACCGCTTTCAATTAATTTAACGCTGTCACCAATCTCGTCCATTGGCAAATCATAAAATGCTCCAATATTTGCTGCAGCTTTCTCTGAAATCTTTTCAGGGAAAATGTGTGAATGTGCATCAATAATTTCAAAATCACTATAAGTAAAATCTCGCACTCATCATACCTTCTTTTCTTTTATACTTCTCATACTATTTTAAACCTTCTTTTTAGAAAAGTCAACACTGGTATCCTATACTATATATAATGCGGTATAAATATGTAATTTTTTATAGTAATTCGTTAACCTGTAGCTACAATATATATAAACAAACTGTTATTTTTTTGTGTATAATTTTCTGCATAAAGTATTGTATTTCCAAATTTTAAGTGGTATAATGGGTATGTGTGTTAAGGATATACTAATATTAGTTTTAGAAGCTAAATGTTAGTATAAATAAAGTATGAAAGAAGATGTTATGTTTATGAAAATCAAGCGAATTTTTTCCGTGTTAGTTGCGACTACCATTTTAACTTCATTAGCAACAGCAACCTCCTTTGCTAGTAGTAATGAGTCGCAGACAAGTACCCTAGCTCCCTATGCTGCTTCGAGTACAAATTTATCTCAAACAGCAATCGGCTTTGCTAGTGGCACAACAGGTGGTGGGAATTTATCGGAATCCTCCACTGGCTACGCAAAGGTTTCAAATGCCACTGAACTCGGTAAGGCGTTTAAAAAAGGTTCTGGCATAAAAGTAATCGAAATCATGAATGATATTGATTTAGGTTGGAATGTAATCGGTGCAGAGGCTCAAGTAACGCCTATCAGTGCGAATAATTCGGCTTTGAC
This sequence comes from uncultured Oscillospiraceae bacterium, assembly GCA_964610805.1. Classification (GTDB taxonomy): domain Bacteria; phylum Bacillota; class Clostridia; order Oscillospirales; family Ruminococcaceae; genus JAAYPV01. The sequence continues at coordinate 6,091 of CAZSZG010000012.1, read as the reverse complement.
ACACCCAACTTTGATTAAAACTGGAGTTTCTAAAGTCAAGGTTGATAGCTTTAATGGGTTGACTATTTACTCCAAAAATGGTGCTGCAATAAAGCACGCTGGATTTACCTTTAAGAATTGCTCAAATGTTATCATTCAGAATGTTGAGTTTGATGAGCTTTGGGAATGGGACGAGTATTCAAAAGGGGATTATGACAGAAACGATTGGGACTTCATAACTCTTGAAAATTGCAGCAAGGTATGGATTGACCATTGTACTTTCGGCAAGGCTTATGATGGCGTTGTTGATTCCAAAAAAGGAACAAGTGGGCTTACTATTTCATGGAGTAAATTCCTATCGGGAGATTTAAAGAGTGACTTCTATAAGGCTCAATTTGATTATCTTGAATCCAATCAAGGCAGTCATTCTATGTATTCTTATTTAAGAAAGACAGCTGGTCTTACAAAAGAACAAATAATGACTATTGCTGCACCACAAAAGAAAACTCATTTAGTTGGTGCTAATGAATTAAAAGATGATAATAATTTACTAGAGCTTACTCTATGTTATAACTATTATCTTGATTCACAGGATAGAATGCCTAGATTAAGAGGTGGTAACGCTCATATTTATAATATAATTATGGATAGCCAAAATGCTTATAATGTAAGCCAAATTTTAACTTCTGATATTCAATCAAAAATATCCTCTAGCAGTTATAAATTTGGTATTACAAGTAACGGTGCAATTTCAACAGAAAATGGTGCTGTTATGCTTGAAAATTGCATAATTAAGGGTGTAAAATATCCTATTAGAAACAACCAAAAGGGTGCTGATAAAGCAAATTATACAGGTAAAATCCTAGCTCAAAATTGTCAGTATACATATGGCGATACTAATTTCACAGGCAATAGCACAGATTCAGACTCACCTCTTTCACCTGTTCCAGCAGAAAAAATGGATTTCTCATGGAATTCAACTGCTAATTTATCAGGTGGCAAAATTTCTTACGCTTACACAATGTACTCACTTTCAGAGTTACAAAGTGCTTTGGTAAATAGTGTTGGCACTACAACTGGTGGAAGTATAATTGTTCCTCCTGTTGAAACTACAACGACTACTACAACCATTGCTACTGAAACTACAACTACACCAAAAGTAACTACTGTTCCTACTCAAACTACTACACCGACAGTAACTACTGAACCACAAATTGTTGCAGATGCAATTTATTGCTCTCCAAATGCTTTAGCAGATGGCAAGGGTACAAAGGAAAGCCCAATGGCTATTGAAAAAGCTATCACTAGCATAAAGTCAGGTGGCACAATTTATATGCTTGAGGGTAACTATGCGTTTGATAAACAGCTTACAATTGCAGTTGGCAATGATGGTGAATCTAATGCATACAAGTCAATAAAGGCTTATCCAAATGCTAATGTTACTTTGGATTTTTCAGCACAAAGTTATAATTCTTCTGATACAAGCTTAAATGCTAGAGGTTTGCAAATTGAAGCAAACTACTGGTATATTTATGGAATAAGAGTTTATGGTTCTGCTGATAATGGTATATTCCTTGCAGGTAATAATAATATAGTTGAAATGTGCGTTCTAGAGGCTAATAGGGATACAGGATTACAGGTTAGCAGACGTAACTCCAGCCTTTCAAGTATTAAAGACTGGCCATCAAATAACCTTATTTTAAACTGTACTTCATTTAATAATATGGATACTGCAACAGGTGAAAATGCAGACGGATTTGCTGCTAAATTAACTTGTGGAGTAGGAAATGTTTTCGATGGCTGTATCGCTTACAATAACGTTGATGACGGTTGGGATTTATACACAAAATCAGCGACTGGGCAAATCGGTGCTGTTACAATTAAAAACTGTATTGCTTTCAGAAACGGACAGACTTCTGAGGGTGTTTATACTGATAACAGTGACGGAAACGGATTTAAACTTGGTGGCTCAAGCATAGCTAATAACCACTTTGTTGAAAACTGTATCTCATTTGAAAATAAAAATCATGGCTTTACTGATAACTCAAATCCAGGTGTAATAAGTCTTAAAGATTGTACATCATACAACAACAGCCTTGCTGATGGTGGAAAATCCAATTTTGACTTTGCAAGATCAGATAGCTCTAATAATATTTTTAAGAACATCATTACTTTCAGTACAAAAAAAGTTTCAAGTGATAAATATAAAGGTACTGCTACAAACTCAAGCTTTTATAACAGCCAAAAATATTACTTGATTACTGGCACTGAGGAAGTTAATACTAGAGATAGCCTAAGGGGTACTCAGTACGCTGGCGTTACTGCTAGTGATTTCGTAAACCTTGATGCTCCTAAACTCGGTGCTGATGTGCATACTCTATGGAGAAATGCAGACGGAACAATTAATACTCATGGTTTCCTTATGTTGGCAGAGTCAAGCAGTTTAAACACTATGGGTGCAGAATTCGGCGAAAGTTCGTATGTTCCTCCTGTGGAAACAACTCCAGAACCTGTTGTTACTACAACCGAAACAACTGTAACCACTACAGAAGATACTGTAACTACAACAGAAACTACAGTAACCACTACAGAAACCACCGTAACTACAACAGAAACAACGGAAACTACAACAGAATCTACTGTAACCACTACAGAAACAGCTGTAACAACTACAGAGCCTGTTACAACTCCAGAAGAAACCGAAACTCTCCCAGATGATTTCGTTCCATTATACGGCGACGTAAACTTAGACGGGGAGATTGGTCTTGTTGATGTTATTGAGTTTAATAAATATTTTGTAAACGCAACTACTTTTAATGCTATGCAAAAAGTAAATGCTAATTGCTATGATGATGATTTTATTAACATGGCTGACAACCTAAATATTGCTCAATTCTTATGTAAGAAAATTTCCACGCTTGGCCCTCAATAATTAATTTATCTTTGTATTTATAACTAAAAAAGCATGATTGAAAGTTTAATTTCAATCATGCTTTTTGTTGTAATTTTATTCTTAAACGTTTGCAATCAACGCTCTTTTTATTGCAATAAGGTCAAAGCTATTCAATACACCATCTTGGTTAAAATCAGCATATTCTGCTTGTTCAACAGTTAAAGTATCCTTATTTAAAAGATGTTTCTGTAATAATATAACATCAACAATGTTTACTGCTCCGTCATCGTTAATATCTCCATTAAGACGTTCAGGCTTGCCATCATTCACTATGTTCTTGAAGTTCTCTTTAAGCTGTTCATCTTGTAATTTATAACTACTACACAGCACTACCAACAATAAGAATTGCTGAACATAAAACAGCAGAGATTTTCTTAATAAACATTCTTCCTACCTCCTAGTAATATTTTATCTATTATAGCATATATTTGTGGTTGTGTACATTTGTTCTTCAAAATAAATCAATATAATCATACACGTTTTATATATATAATTACTTTAATCTGTATACAGTTTTGTAAAAAAAGTGTTGAAAATTACTAACTTATGTGTTATAATTTACTTGATTTATAAATTAGGAGGTAGGTGGAATTGTTGACTAAGAAAATATTAAGTTTCTTAACATCATGTGCAGTTTGTTTTACTGCTTTAACAAGCACTGCTATTGTAATTGATAACGAAAAAGCTTCAGCAAGCGTTGATGATTTAGGTAGCTATTCAAATGCAATATTGGGGGATATTAACAACGATGGCAAAATAAATTCTGGTGATTTAGCAATTGCAAGAAAAGGTGTATTAAAAGGATTTGCAACAAACTATGCCAGAAAAGTTTCTGATTTAGATGGAGATACAAAAGTTACTATTGCTGATTTAACATTACTGAAAAAGTATGTTTTAGGCATGATAAATGAGTTTCCTGCTGAAAGCATAATTCCTTATGATGTATATTATGCAGTTGATGCAAATTTCGAGAACGCAGTAACAGAAACTACAAATGCAGGCTATACAGGAACAGCCTATGTTAACCCTGATAATATAGTTGGAAGTTTTATTGAATGGACTGTTAATGTTGATACTAGTGGCAAATATCGCTTGACATTCGCTTATGCTAATGGTGGAACGGAAACCCGTACTACTGCAATAGCTGTAAATGATAATGAGGTTTTGTCGAGATTGCAATTCCCAATAACTTCATGGACTGATTGGAGTGAAGTTAGCATTGTCGTTGAGCTTAATGCTGGTGATAATAAGATTAAAGCAACAGGAGTAACCGAAAATGGTGGTGCAAATATTGATTACCTTAAAGTTGAGGAAGCTCCAAATGATGACTTAACTGAAGATGAGCCATATATCGAACCTCCTATTTCAGAAAATGCAAAACAGGTTGAGGATTTGAATAGAGGGCTTGTCGTAGCAAATACAGGAAATGGAATGTTGTTAAGTTGGCGTTCTCTTGGAACAGATTCGGTTAACACTACATTTAAGCTGTTCAAAAATGGTGAGCTTATCCATGAATGTGGGGTAAGTGACGCAACAACGTACTTAGACACTTCTGGAAAGGTTACAGACTTTTACACTGTGGATACTTTTGTTAATGGAACTATGACGGAATGGGCGATTCCTGCAATAGTTTGTGGAGCAAAAAATTCAGGTCAAAGTGGTGCGTATTTCGATATTCCAATTCAAAAGCCAACGGGTGGAACTACCCCTGACGGTGTTACATATACATATTCACCAAATGATGCAAGCGTTGCCGACCTTGATGGTGATGGAGAGTATGAGATTATTCTTAAATGGGATCCGTCTAATTCACAAGATAATTCAAAAGGTGGATATACAGGAAATGTGTATATTGATGCATATAAAATGAATGGAACAAGATTATGGAGAATTAATTTAGGTAAAAATATTCGTGCTGGGGCACATTACACACAATTTATGGTGTATGATTTTGACGGTAACGGCTATGCTGAAATGGTTTGCAAAACTGCTGATGGAACAGTTGATGGTACTGGAACTGTCATCGGTGATGGCAGTAAGGATTACAGAAGTAATGCAGGCTATGTTCTATCAGGTCCTGAATATCTAACATTATTTGATGGACTTACAGGAAAAGCTATTGATACAATTAATTATGAACCAGCTAGAGGAAATGTAGCTGATTGGGGCGATAATTATGGTAATCGTGTAGACAGGTTTTTGGCTGGTGTTGCATATCTTGACGGAAAAACTCCAAGCGTTATTATGTGCAGAGGATATTACACGAGAACTGCTATTGTAGCTTATAATATTGTAAATAATAAGCTTGTGAAACAGTGGATATTTGATACTGGATTCGATAAAAACAACGCTTACTACGGACAAGGAAACCACAGCCTTGCTGTTGCAGATGTTGATGGCGACGGTTGTGACGAAATAGTTTATGGCTCTTGTGTGATTGATAACAACGGAAAGGGACTTCATAGCACAAAGCTCGGACATGGTGATATGTTGCAAGTGGGCGATTTAGTTCCTAGCAGACCTGGAATGGAAATATGGCAAGTTCATGAATCAGCAGTCGCAAACTTTGGTGCTTCCCTCCGTGACGCAAAAACTGGAGAAATAATTTTCAAGAAAGATGCAGATGGCGATACAGGTAGAGGAATTGCTGCGAACTTCCGTGCTGATGTGGAAGGAATGGAGTTTACAAGCACAGCAGATAGCATATTGTATAATTCCAAAGGTGAAAATATAGGCAACTGGTCAGGTCTTACAAAATGGGGCATGAACTCTATAGTATGGTGGACAGGGGCACTTGAAAGAGGTACACTTGATAGAACTATGGTCGACCAATACGGTATCGGCAGAGTGTTTACTGGTGATGGTGCTGCTTATAATAATAGCACAAAATCAAATGCTTGTATTACAGCCGATATTTTTGGAGATTGGCGAGAAGAACTTGTTTTCTCAGCATCAGATGGAAATGCGTTGAGAGTGTTTACAACAACATTTGATACGGAATATAAAATTACTACTCTAATGCACGATACTCAATATCGTTGTGGAGTGGCTATTCAAAATGTTGCATACAATCAAGCACCAAATACAAGCTTTTTCTTGGGAACAGGCTATGATTTGCCAAGTAAACCAGATGTATATGCTGCTAAGGTTAATTAAAAT
>CAZSZG010000011.1:17854-33481 GCA_964610805.1 uncultured Oscillospiraceae bacterium | reverse complement strand
CCACCAGCCATAAAATTAATCTTAGTAAATTTATGATGCTCAATAAAATGGTTAACCAACCCTACAATAGAGTTCTCATAATCGAAAATGAGATTATAGCAACCATCAACTTCCTTTTCAATTGATATTACAGGCACACCATGTTTAATACTATTATCCACAATACGCATTAAATGCTCTTTACCCTTTATAGTTTCAGAAAGAATAATCACTCCATCAATGATATTAAGATTCATAAGATTGTATATATTCTCTTCACCAATATCATGCTTCTCTGAATAAATCAATTCACTAAACGATGCAAAAATAAGAACCTTATATCCAATTTTCTCTGCATACTGACATATCTTATTCATAATTGTATTATTATACTCTGTTCTAAAATCTGCCATACACAGAGCGATAACTTTATTCTTAATGGTTTCAATCATATGACTAATCTCCTCTAATTTCTATCAAATATGATGATTTACTATATAATTATACTACATATTAGCAAAAAGGTAAAGGTAAAATTAACATAAATAATAAAATTTTTAATAAAAAATTATTATTTATGTTAATTTTGTTGATTTAAGGTGGCTCATCTACAGACAAGCCACCTTAATACAACAACTGCTATAATTTAGCAATTGTTAGCCAACTCATTGTATAGACCAAGATATAGCTCAGCTGATTTACTCCAGCTAAAATCTTCTTTCATTACACTTGCTACCAGCTTATCCCATTCTAATTTATTATCATACATCATCTTTGCTCTTTGACAAGCACCAAGCATATCATGAGCATTATAGGTTTTGAAAGTATAACCATTTCCGTCGCCTTCGCCATTATCACGAACGGAATCCCTTAACCCACCTGTTTCCCTTACAATCGGCAATGTTCCGTATCTCATTGAAACCATTTGAGCTAATCCACATGGTTCGCTTTGTGATGGCATTAGGAACATATCCACACCAGCGTATATTTTTCTAGCTAACTCTGGTATAAATCCTATTGTAACGCTAACCTTATCAGGATACCTGTAAGCCATCTCCCTAAAGAAGTCCTCATATATTTTTTCGCCGCTGCCTAATATTACAAATTTATATCCAAGATTAATAATATCATCAAAAACATATCTAATTAAATCAATACCCTTATGCGATACAAACCTTGTAACTACGCCGATAATTGGTTCGTCACCCTCTTGCAGACCAAGCTGTTCAATAAGCTTTGCCTTACAAATCTTTTTACCCTTACGATTTTTAGCTGAGAAGTTTGCAGGTATTAACGTATCCGTTTCTGGATTATAAACATCAACGTCAATTCCATTAAGAAATCCACAAATTTTATACTGTTTATTAGCCAACGCTCTATCCAAACCATGTGAATACCAAGGATCTAAAATTTCCCAAGCATAGCTAGGACTAACCGTTGTAATCTTATCAGCAGTTTCAATCGCACCCTTTATCATATTTACGCAAGCATCATATTCTAGTAAACTTGTATGGTATAATGGAATACCCATAAGTTCACTTATAACTTCCTTACCATACTTACCCTGATACTGAATATTATGAATTGTAAACACATTTTTTATATTCTCATATCCCTGCTGATATTTATAGAAAATTTGATAATACACAGGGATAAGTGCTGTTTGCCAGTCATTTGAGTGAATTACATCTGGTGTAAAATCAATATCCCTTATCATCTCAAGCACTGCTCTTGAAAAGAATACAAACCTTTCACAGTCGTCATAAAAACCATAAACGCCATCTCTTCCAAAATAGTACTCATTATCTATAAAATAAAAAGTAACCCCGTTGCAAATTGTTGTAAAAACACCACAGTATTGCTTTCTCCATGCTACATCTACTGTAATATTTGCAACAAAAGTCATATTTGCTCTCATTTCAGCATTTATAGATTTATATAAAGGAATAACAACCCTACAATCATGTCCTTTTTTAGCAATTGCTGACGGAAGTGAGCCAACTACATCCGCTAACCCACCAGAAGCCACAAAAGGTAGTGCTTCACTAGCTGCAAATAAAATATTCATAAACTCATCCCCCTATTTTCTTTAAACTCTTGCATTTTTACCGATAAACAACGGATAAGTTTCTGAACCTGTCATCACACGTCCCTGACCTATCTGTACATTTTTGTCAGTAATTATATAGTTTAAGTTGCATGCATCTTCTAATATTGTATTTTGCATCAATATACAGTTCTTAACAACTGTATTCTTGCCAATTCTAACGCCCCTGAACAGTACGCAATTCTCAACCGTACCTTCAATTATGCAACCATCAGCAATTAGTGAATTCTTAATCTTAGACTCAAGACCATATTTAACAGGTCCGTTATCTCTTATTTTGGTGTAAATTGGTGCAGATTTCTTAAATAATTGATTTCTGACTTCAGTTTTAAGCAAAGCCATATTTGATTCATAATAGCTATTCAAACTGTCAATCTTTGTATAATAGCCCTCATGTTCATATCCCATTATCTTGAATTCATCTTTTTTACCCTGTAAGATATTTCTTCTAAAACTGTAAAGACTTCTGCTCATCGCCTCTTTAACAATCCTCTTTAGAAATAGCTTCTCCATTATAAACATATTAAGCCCGATATTACATTCACCGATAATCTGTGGATTAATCATAACATCATTCACTCGCCCTGTTTCGTCCATCCCGAAAACCGTTGCCGACTGATTTTTAGCACTATTATAAAAACCCTTAGAATATATCGCTGTTATATCTGCATTGCTCTCAATATGTTTTTCAATAGCTGGTCTATAATCAATAGTTGCAACAGTATCGCAATCCGACAAAACTACATAATCAGCTTGTGAATGCTCAATAAAGTTCCAAACGCCATTTAATGCTTCTATTCTGCCTCTGTATATACCACTCCCAACATGACCAAAAGGAGGTAGTAAATGCAGTCCACCATTCTTTCCAGATAAATCCCATTCCCTACCTGAGCCAACATGGTCTAGAAGTGACTGATAGTTTGATTTTGTAATTACGCCAACCTCATGAATTCCTGAATTTACCATATTAGACAGTGGAAAATCTATCATCCTATATCTTCCACCGTACAAAATTGAGCCCATAGTTCTTTGTTTAGTTAAATCACTTACGGTTGTATCATGCATATTTGCAAAAATCAACCCAAGTACGCTGTTATTCGCAATCATTATTTTATCCTCCTTTAAATGCTCTCCGAAATTATTTGCTTAGGAAGAATTTTTGTTCCTTCAGATATGTTTACATTATGTCCGATAACAGCAATTCCCCACTCATCTTTATTATCAACCAATTCTGGTCTGATTCCAATCTTTGCATTTGAATTAATTACACTATTCTCACCGATAATAGCATACTCTACTATCGCTCCCGATTTTACGACAGAGCCTGGCATAATTATGCTATCCTTTACAACTGCACCCTCTTCAATAGTAACACCTGAAAAGATTACGGAAAAGTCCACTGTTCCATTAATCAAACTACCTTCAGAAATCATTGAGTTTTCAACAATTGCATTTTTGCCAACATACTGTGGTGGCATATTCTTATTCCTTGAATAAATCTTCCACTCAGGGTCATACAAATCCAATGGTATATTAGGATTTATCAAGTCCATATTCGCCTCCCAAAGCGAATCAAGAGTTCCTACATCCTTCCAATATCCATCAAAAGCATAACCATAAAGTTTTTGTCCATCTTCAAGCATATTAGGAATAATATCCTTACCAAAGTCCTTAGAACCAGTATTAGCATTCTCATTCTCTATCAAGTATTTTTTTAGCATACCCCATGAGAAAATATATATTCCCATAGATGCAAGCGTAGACTTTGGTTCTTGTGGCTTTTCAGTGAAGTCAACTACAAGCTTATCTTCATCACAAGTCATAATTCCAAATCTTGACGCCTCGTCAAGTGGAACATCTATTACTGCAATAGTGCAGTCTGCCTTTTTCTTTTTATGGAAATCCAACATTTTTGAGTAGTCCATTTTATATATATGGTCGCCCCCCAAAATAATCACATATTCTGGGTCGTACCTCTCAATAAAACTCATGTTTTGGTAAATTGCATTAGCAGTTCCCTCATACCATGATGCACCCAAAGATGTCTGATATGGTGGCAAAGCGTGTACTCCTCCATGCAGTTTGTCCAAATCCCAAGGCTGACCACTGCCTATATAATCATGCAGAACAAGTGGTTGATACTGTGTAAGTACACCTACTGTGTCAATTCCTGAATTTGCACAATTAGATAACGCAAAATCTATTATACGATATTTACCACCATATGGCACTGCTGGTTTAGCCATATTCTCTGTTAGAGCATAGAGTCTGCTTCCCTGCCCACCTGCCAACAGCATTGCAACGCAATCTTTCTTAATATACATAATAATCCTCCTATCCATTTTATAGCAATACTGTAAAGTTGCATCTTCGTGCTGTCTTTACTGTAATAATTCCTTGTTATTATATTTTTTATAATCGTAAATTATAATTGCTTCTTCAATTCTGTGAGCTAATATCTTGTTTTTATCTATAATTTAGGTCGTATCGACCTTGTTTTTAACAAGCTTTTTCTTTCCCGTTAAAGACTTACTAAGCCTCTTGTTTATCTTCCTCTTAATTGGGGCATATTCTAAATACATCACTGACAGCGGAGCTAATTTCAATGAAATACTGTAATCAGACCCATGCATTGGAAGATTCATTGTGCTTACTAAAACATCAGCAATCCCACTACCCATAAATTCTTTTGCATCTGAATTAAAAACAAGCCTATATCTACCTTTTTTAGGCACACCTATTTTATAATCGTCCCTTGCAACAGGAATAAAGTTACATACTGCAATAATTTCTTTCTTTTTATCATCAATCCGTCTAAATGCGATAACGCTTTGAGTATAATCATCATTTGAAATCCAACTAAACCCTTGCCAAGTGTCATCGTTTTCCCATAACGGCGGATTTTCAATATAAAACTTATTCAATTGCTGACTAAAATACAGCATATTCTTGTGGTCTTCGTTCTCCAGCAAACCCCAATCCAGTTCTGATTTATAGTCCCATTCCTTGAATTGTGCAAACTCTTGACCCATGAACAATAATTTCTTACCTGGATGAGCCATCATATAACATAAAAAAGCCCTGAAAGAACAGAATTTCTGCCCACGTAATCCACTCATCTTTTGTATCATAGAGCATTTGCCATGAACGACTTCATCATGTGAAATCGGTAAAAGATAATTTTCAGAAAAACAATAGAAAAATGAGAACGTAATCTTATCGTGATTAAATCCCCTGTAAATAGGATCCAACGACATATAGTTAAGCATATCATTCATCCAGCCCATATTCCACTTAAAGTTAAAGCCCAGACCACCAGCATCCGTAGGTTTTGTTACATACGGCCAAGCAGTAGACTCCTCAGCAATCATCAGAACATCAGGATTCCTCAAGAATACTGCTTCATTCAAGCGTCTAAAGAACTCAACAGCCTCAAGATTTTCATGCCCACCATAAACATTCGAAACCCATTCGCCATCTCGCCTATCATAGTCAAGATAGAGCATTGACGCAACTGCATCTACCCTCAATCCATCTATATGAAATTCCTCAATCCAATAGCAAGCATTTGATATTAAAAATGAGCAAACCTCACCCTTACCATAATCAAAAACCCTTGTTCCCCATGAATTATGCTCGCGTTTCTTAGCATCTTCATATTCGTAACAGTATGTGCCATCAAACTCGTAAAGTCCAGCTGCATCTTTTGGGAAATGTGCAGGAACCCAGTCTAAAACTACTCCAATTCCTGCTTGATGAAACATATCAACCATCTTCTTGAAATCATCGGGAGTGCCGAACCTTGAAGTCGGTGCAAAATATCCCGTAACCTGATACCCCCACGAACCATCGAAAGGATATTCGGAAAGAGGCATGAATTCGATATGAGTGTATGACAAGCTTTTCATATATGGGATTATTTCTTCAGCAAAATGAACATAATTATAAAAGCTACCGTCCTCATAGGTACGCCATGAATTCAAATGCACCTCATAAATATTAACAGGACTTTTATAAATTGTTTTCTTACTTTTTTGCTCTATCCACTCTGCATCATTCCAAACATAGTTACTCTCATAAATCTTTGAGGCTGTAGCAGGTCTGGTTTCAGCGTGAGTGCCATAAGGGTCAGCTTTTAGAACTATCTTGCCCATTTTTGTTTCAACGCTATACTTATAAGCATCGAATTGGTTTAAATTCGTCAAAAAAACTTCCCAAATCCCATCGTCAATTTTCTTCATTGGGCTAATCATTCTGTCCCAGTTGTTAAAATCTCCCACAACTGAAACGCTCACAGCATTTGGTGCCCATACTCTGAAGCAATAAGCCTTCTCATTTTTGACATTTATTGAATGAACTCCAAAAAACTTCTCGGCATCGTAATTTTTTCCACGTCGAAACCAATGTAAAAGATTTTTTTGCTCATTAGAAATCATATTGTAACTATTGCTTACAGTTGCAGAATTCATAATCTACCTCTCCCCCTTATTATCTACATTGTATCAGAAAACGCATAATTATTCAAGGGTTTTTGTGAATATTAAATAATTTTCATGTATTTTATATAGTTTTTATAATGCAATTAGTGCATAATGTCGACGCTATTTTCTCATGTATTCAATATATTGTTAACAATGTGTAAACTATTGCAAACATATCAAATAAATTTAGGTAAACTGCACAAGATTTAGTTAAAAATTTAGAAATATTTCCTTAACAATTACATAATACATTCTACACAGTTCATTCTTATTTAGAACTAATTACAAAATGGTTACAGAATGAATAACAGGCTATTACAAGGCGTGAACGTGTTTTATTATAATTATTTCAGTTTTTATAAATTTTTGCCAGCATTACTGTAACATCATCTGATGAGCTTTTTTGTGCGTTTTTACAGATTTCCCCTGTAATAGAATTGATATTATTCCTTTTTTGAGATAACAATACTTGTTTAATATTCTTATATTCACTCTCCTCAACCCCATCCGAAAGCATTACAAGAATATCATCTTCCCCGAAATCTATCTCCTTTTCAAAAGGCTCAACATCCGAAACTATACCTATTGGAAACGACGGTGAATTTATCATAGTAAGCGTATCTCCGTGCTTAATCAACGTTGATGAAGCTCCATACTTGATTAATTTCAGCCTACCATCGTCAAGATTTATCTTTGAAATATCTAGTGTTGCAAAATTTTCATCATTAGACTTGGAAATCATTATAGAGTTTACCATTTTTATAGCTAGTTTATAGTCAACACCTGCTTTAATAAGGCGTTTGAAGTGATTTATAACCATTTTAGACTCAATTGATGCCTGTCGACCAGTTCCCATTCCATCAGAAATTACCAGATAAATATTCCCATATCCATCATGGAAATATTCGCAGCTATCTCCCGACGGCTTAGAACTGTCAATCCCATCACTTTTTTCAAAGCAACAGCTAACTCTATACTTTGATTCCTCACTAATAATTACCTTAACTTCATTGCCCGCATGAACAGGCTCATTGCACTCCATATTTTTATCAATTTCAGTCGAAATTATGCTGCATATTTCGTTAACATCATGTGTATAATATTGATTTTCAAAGTAAATTTCAATTACAAGCTTATCATTAACTGTAAAATATGCCACAACACTGCTATAAACAAATTTCTCTTTGTCAAGCAAAACTGCCATCTGTTTTGTCAATGTGTTGTCATAATTTATTTTTTCTGATATACTTTGGCAACTCGATAGAATAATTTGTTCAGAAATTTGCATTTGTTCAAACAGCAAACTTTGCATTTCCTTTAGCCTTGAATCTGCAATCTTATGCTGAAATTTCTCCCGTATTATTGAATTAAACTCGTCCGAAATCCCTTTGCGATTGGTGCAGTTTTCCAACTCTTCAGCAACTGTAGAGATACTAACGTTTCTTTTTTTTGCCATCTTATTGAAACACTCATTTGTTTTCTCATAATTATCGCTCCAACAAACAAGCTTATTGCGACATTTTGAGCAAACTCTCTCGCAAACTTCATTGCCAATATCATTTTTTACGGTCTTTTTGTTCAGCATTTTAGCAATACTTTCAGCATTTCTTCTTACGGACATTAGTGAATTTGTCATGAAGTCAAGCCTTGAAAACACTAGCTTTGCGATATGTTCCTCAGCCTCATTTGTTCTAACAAACATTTTATTAAGCGATACAGTCGGAACATAAACAAAAATCAAACAGCCTAAAATAATATCTATTTCCATTCTAAAAGCTGCCTCATTTATTCCAATTATCATTAAACCAACGGCATTTACTGCGATAAAGAAAAAAGCAATCGTCAATTTCCCAAATTCAGAAAAAAATCCAGTTACAAGCCCTGTTATCCCCAATAATACCGACGTTGCTCCTAAGTCCTTTGAATATATCATTGCACCTGTTGAAGTTAATATTCCACAAATAGAGCCACCTATGTGCTTGTATCTTTTAGCAGCTGTAAGTATAACAAATGTACCGAAAATCCTGCCAATATTAATTATGGATATTGATAACGATGAAGCAGTGATGATTATTAATATGTATGCCACTGCCAATGCACAACCACTTGTTCCATTTAATGAGAATTCTTTATTTTTTTTAAAATCCTCCATAACTTCTAAAATAAAGAAAGTTCCTAGTCCCGTTAACACGCTAATACATAAAAAAACTGCTGTAATACTTTTATCGTATCCTACAGCCATTCCTGAAATTATGCTAGAAAAAGCCATACATACAGCTGTTATTGCTCCTGATTGATGAGAATTTGTTTTCCCATAAAACATCCATCGTGATATTACCACGAGCAATAACGCAAACATATGTATGGAGGATAGGTACATTTTCCCTGTTAGAAAATAAGTAAAAAAACTTCCCACAAAAATAGATGTTGCATATAACGGAGAAATCGCTCCTGCAATTGCTACATTTATAGGCGATTGAAATGAGGCGACTGTTGAATTGGCAAGTATGAACGAAAATAATGCCGCAACTACTATCCCTGTAACCGAACCGTACTGATGCTTTCTTAAAACTGCTTGAATTTTTGACATCTTTTATCACCAACCATATAAATTTATTGTAAAGATAATTATATAGCTTATCTAATAAAATAAATGTCAATTCGTATTGCAGTTTTTGGATACTAATAGAGTATATATAAAGAAAGAAACTATCTTATGTTAATTAAGGGCATTTTTAAGCTTTTCTGATAACAAAATATATTCATTCATAGTAAGACGTTCTGCTCTTATTGCTTGATTTAAGCCCATTTCCGTCAACACTTCAAAAATTTTATCTTTTGAGATTCCAAGCATAGATGATATAGAATTCGCCAATGTTTTCCTCCTCTGTGAAAATCCAGCCTTAACAGCCTTGAAAAAGAATTCCTCATCAATTTCCCCATATCCATTGTCCTTGTTAATATCAATTCTAATCACCGATGAATCAACATTTGGTGCAGGCATAAAGCTCCCTCTTGATACGTCAAACAGCGATTTTGCATCTCCATAATATTTCACACCAACAGTTATCGCTCCAGATTGCCTTGTGCCAACCTCTGCACAAAGCCTCTGTGCTGCCTCCTTTTGAACCATAACCGTAATCGAATCAATATCCACTCTACTCTCAAGCAGATACATTATAACAGGCGAAGTTATATAATAAGGCAAGTTCGCACATACAGCAACCTTCATGCCCTGAAACTCCTCCTCAATAAGTTTGCCTATATCCACTTCAAGTATGTCCTTATTGATGATTTTTATGTTGTCAAAGTCATGCAAAGTTTCATCCAATATCGGCAAAAGCCTCTTGTCTATCTCAACAGCTACAACCTTATCAGCTCGCCTTGCAAGCTCTGCTGTAAGTGTTCCCACTCCAGTACCAATCTCAATTATTCCATAACCCTCTCTTGCATTTCCCATCTCTGCAATTTTAGGGCAAACTGATGGATTTATAAGAAAATTCTGTCCAAGACCTTTGGAAAAGCTGAAACCATGTCGCTGTAAAATATCCCTTAATACATTCAAATCTGTTAGATTATTCATAAATAAAATCCTTTACATTTTAATATTCCATATTTATACTTAATTAAAATTTATATTGCATATTAACCTGAAATAAGCTATAATGTTTTTATAACTTTATAGGAGGTTGATTATGTATAGTCGGAGAGATAAAACCAATTATTATTTAGATATAGCTGAAACTGTTCTTGAACGTGGCACTTGCTTGAGAAGAAACTTTGGTGCTATTATTGTTAAAAATGATGAAATTATTTCAACTGGTTATGTGGGAGCTCCAAGAGGTCGTGAAAATTGTTCGGATTTAGGCTACTGCACCCGTGAAAAGCTAAATATCCCAAGAGGTGAACGCTATGAGCTTTGTCGTTCAGTTCATGCTGAGGCAAATGCAATAATTTCTGCTTCAAGAAATAACCTTATAGATGCAACGCTATACCTTGCCTGTCATGATGCAAAAACTAATGAAATTTACGGTGATATTGAGCCTTGTTCAATGTGCAAAAGGCTGATTATCAATGCTGGAATTACTAAGGTTATTGCTAGAAATACGAGGGATACATACACTGTTTTTGATGTTGAGAATTGGGTTAAAAATGATGATTCACTTGCTGAACATAGAGGATATTAAGTTATATTGACAATCTAAGGGCAAGTGAATTCTTGTCCTATTTTTTCTTTAATAATGCATATAAATAACAATCATACTCCTCATATGCCGTAGCTATCATTTCGTAATTTTCGTATAATATATCAATACCCTCAACTTTATAGTCATCACCCTCATCACATCTTTTCCTAGTTACCACATAGTCATTCTTCTTGCTTTCTACTGCTTTTCGTTGCTCATCATACATTTCAGGCAAGTTTTTCTCTGGTATATTCACTCTGCAAAAATATCTTTCAGTCGGCTGAATATTCGCAGTATGATAAAAGCCCCCATCTAGGAAACCATAGTTTAATAACGTGGAATTCGGTGTTTGGTTTATTATTTCAGCGAATTGATATTGTGGGAAATATTCTTTTTGTTTCCTATAAAAAGGTTTGCAATTACTCTTATTTATTGTAATTGCCAAACAGCAAATAAATACCACTGGAATTAATTGCTTATTGAATGCTTTTGATAAAATTTTAATCTCACTGCAAAAATCTATAATAGGTATTATTCCTAAAATCACAAACATCATCACAACTAAAAAATAATATTTATAACTAACGCCACCAATATAAATCCCAAGAACTAACATTAGCATTGACATTAAAAGTGCAATGCGATATTTTAATTCAGTTATATACTTGTTTCTTATGCAAAAGCTAAATATCCCCAGTAATATAGCGACAGTGGCAACTTTGTTAACAATAATATTATTATATATAGTTGAAACTAAATAATTTAATCTATCTATCAGGCTATAATCTTCGGAATAAAGAAACACATTAGAATAAATATAGACATATAGCCAATCCTTAATCGCACCATTCGCCCCGAAATATATAACAAATGGTAGCGTTGATAAAGCAATCCCGCATACAAATACAATTACTTTTAAAAATGCTTCTTTGTACTTTTTTTGCATAAGCGATAAAACAAAAAAGCTCAATATAAATCCAAGATGAAAGCCAAGCAATGTAAACTTTATCCATAGGATACAGCCAGCAAGTATTCCGTTAATCAGCATTGTTTTATATGAAAATTCCTTCTGAAAATCCCCCTTATATGCTTTCAAAAGCGTGTACAAGCCATATGCTAAAAATGGTAAACAAAACTCCTCAGCATTATCGCCACGTCGGTAGCAATATGCAGTAGCAACCAAAACCCCTGTGAAAACTGCTGAATAAATTGACAATTTTTCATCAAGATAAAGCTTTGAAATATTCTTTAAAACATACAGAAAAGCTGAGTAAAATAAAATCTGTATTATAAAAACTCCTGTAAACGACTTTTCTGTTATTAAAGCCGCAACAGAATTTATAAAATACAAAAGAGGTCCTTTTTGTTCAAATAAATCACGATAAGGGACTAATCCATTAACAATTCCTTTTCCCACTGTAAAAAAGCAGTTCTGGTCAACCCAGTTATGAATTGGAAATAAAAATGATGTCATGGAGCAAAATAACAATATGATGAATGATACGCCAAAAAATAACAGGTAGTTCCATAGTTTTTTACTTCCAATAATGCAAATCACATCCTTATTATTTACATCTATTTCTTCATAATTTTTATTATTTTATTATTATAGCACTAAAGTATAATATAGTCAAAGTTTTGGTTAATAATATTGTAGGAATTATACTTTACTTTTTTATTCAAATATGATATATTTAATATATAAACAAAATGTAGTGTTTATATCCGAGTATTTGGAACTTCAAATACAACATGTAGTCTATCAAGGAGGTACAATTATGGAATTCAATAATGGTATTTGGAACAATGAAATCAATGTTAGGGATTTTATTGTTAAAAACTATACGCCTTTTGACGGAGATGCAAGCTTTCTTGCTGCACCGACAGAAAAAACAAAAAAACTTTGGAATAAAGTTTTAGAGCTTTTGAAAGAAGAAAGAAATCGTGGCGGAGTTTATGATATTGATGAAAAAACTATTTCAACGATTACCTCTCATTCAAGTGGATATATCGACAAGAATTTGGAGGAGATTGTTGGGTTACAGACAGATGAGCCTTTAAAGCGTGCAATAATGCCTTTTGGTGGCATTAGAATGGTTCATACATCTCTTAAAGCTTATGACAAAGAGCTTCCACCTGAAGTTGATAATATTTTTAAATATCGTAAAACTCATAATGATGGCGTTTTTGACGTATATACAGATGACATGAAAAAGGCTAGACATACTGGTATTATTACGGGGTTACCTGATGCTTACGGACGTGGTCGAATTATCGGCGATTACAGACGTGCTTCGCTTTATGGTCTTGACAAGCTGATTGAGGACAAGGTTAACGCTAAGAAATCCCATGATTCTGAGCCAATGTACGGGGAATTAATTAAGAATATTGAGGAAATATCCGAACAGATTAAGGCTTTAAAAGAGCTAAAAGAAATGGCTGCCTCATATGGTTTCGATATTTCAAAGCCTGCAAAAGATACTAAAGAGGCGTTCCAATGGCTATATTTTGCATACCTAGCTGCTATCAAGGAGCAAAATGGTGCTGCAATGTCCATTGGTAGAATTTCTACATTCTTGGATATTTATGCTGAACAAGACATTAAAAATGGTGTCTATACTGAAGAAGAAATACAGGAAATCGTTGACCATTTTGTTATGAAGCTTAGACTGGTTAGATTCTTGAGAACTCCTTCATATGATGAACTTTTCTCTGGCGATCCTACTTGGGTTACTGAGGCGATTGCTGGTATGTGTGAAGATGGACGACATATGGTTACTAAGATGTCATATCGTTTCTTGCATACACTTGTAAATCTTGGATCTGCACCTGAACCAAATCTAACTATACTTTGGAGCGATAGATTGCCAGAACACTTTAAAGAATTCTGTGCTGAAATCTCAATCAAAACCTCGTCAATTCAGTATGAAAATGATGAGCTAATGCGTGAAAAATTTGGTGATGATTATGGTATTGCGTGTTGTGTTTCTGCTATGAAAATCGGTAAACAAATGCAGTTTTTCGGTGCTAGAGCTAACCTTGCGAAAGCTTTACTATATGCGTTGAATGATGGCTGTGATGAAAAGACAGGCGAAAAACTATGCGAGGGCGTTGGTGCTATTTCTGATGGTCCACTGAAATTTGATGAGGTTTTGGGAAAGTTTGATTATGTTTCAGAATGGCTTACAAAGCTTTATATAAACACATTGAATATTATTCACTTTATGCATGATAAATACTGCTACGAACGCTTGCAGATGGCTTTGCATGATGAAGAAATTGTTCGTACATCTGCTTGTGGAATTGCTGGGCTTTCCGTTGTTATCGATAGTTTATCAGCAATAAAATATGCTAAGGTTACACCTGTTAAAAATGAAAATGGTTTAATTGTTGATTATGAAATAGAGGGCGATTATCCTCAATTTGGTAATAACGATAACCGTGTTGACGAAATCGGAACTATGATTGTTGAACGCTTTATGAATCGTTTATCAAAACGCAGAACGTATCGTAACTCAATTCCTACAATGTCAATACTTACTATAACATCAAATGTTGTTTATGGTAAGAAAACTGGTTCTACTCCTGATGGACGAAAAGCTGGCGAGCCTTTTGCTCCTGGTGCTAACCCAATGCATGGAAGAGATAAAACTGGTTGTATTGCTTCAATGCTATCAGTTGCAAAAATTCCTTATGATTATGCTGAGGATGGTATTTCCTATACATTCTCAATTATTCCCGATGCACTTGGTAAGACCAATGAGGCAAAAGCTAAAAATCTAGTGTCACTTCTTGACGGATATATTAAAGAAAAAGGACATCATATGAATGTAAATGTTCTTAATCGTGAAACGCTGGTTGACGCTATGGATCACCCAGAAAAATATCCTCAGCTTACTATTCGTGTTAGTGGATATGCCGTTAATTTTATCAGGCTTTCCCGTGAGCAACAGCTTGATGTTATACACAGAACATTCCATAGTATGATATAATAACAGTAAAAGGATTTGTAAACATGACATACGGATATATCCATTCTTATGAAAGTTTTGGTGCAGTAGATGGGCCTGGAATACGCTTTGTTGTTTTCCTTTCTGGCTGTTCTCTGCAATGCCTTTACTGTCATAATCCTGATACTTGGGTGCAAAATACAAAAAATAAAATTACTGCTGATGAGTTGCTTGCAAAGGTTTTGCCATATAAAAACTTTATTTCTAGTGGAGGTGTAACCATCTCTGGTGGCGAGCCTTTGCTACAAGATAAATTCTGTGAGGAGTTTATTCTAAAATGCAAAAAAAATAACATCCATACTGCAATTGATACAAGTGGAGTTATACCTTTGGATATATCAAAAAAGGCAATTGAACTTGCTGACTTAATTCTACTTGATGTTAAGGATATTGATGAAGAGGATTGCATAAAGCTCACTGGCAAATCAAATAAAAACACTTTTGCAACACTAAAATATTGTGAGCAGATAAAGAAACCCGTATGGATTAGACATGTTTTGTTGCCAAAATACACATTAAAAAAAGATAAACTTGAACGGCTTGCAAAATACCTCAGTGGCTTTTCTTGTATCGAGAAAATCGAACTTCTTCCATATCATGTGATGGGAAAATATAAATGG
The DNA here is from genome assembly GCA_964610805.1 of uncultured Oscillospiraceae bacterium. GTDB lineage: Bacteria > Bacillota > Clostridia > Oscillospirales > Ruminococcaceae > JAAYPV01. The sequence continues at coordinate 18,097 of CAZSZG010000011.1, read as the reverse complement.
GAAGAGCTTCGTATGCCTTACGCACTTGATGGTATTGAGCCACCTACTAACGATGAAGTTGCAGAAGCTAAAGCAATATTCGGATTAACTTAATAATAAAAATTAGCCATACTGGAAATTCAGTATGGCTTTTTGTATCTCCAATGAACATTTTGGTATCTCCGCTGGATTTGTAATGCGACTCTGCCCCAAACCCCGCCAGAGGGAATGATTCCCTCTGGACTCCTCATTATAAGGGAAGTT
>CAZSZG010000011.1:0-17754 GCA_964610805.1 uncultured Oscillospiraceae bacterium | reverse complement strand
AGTCCGTAGCGATAAAACCAAAGCCACTACCCAGCCGACAATGGTAAATCCTAATGCTAAATTTATCAGCAGAACTTTCTTGCAATAATGAACTCGTCTTTTTCTTGCAATTCTTATTGGCAACAGAAACAGGGGTGAAATAATTAACAGCAGAATCAGGAATATGCAAAACATCCCTATAAATCCTAGTATTACATTTATAGAAAGCAACTCTTTTATCATCGCAGACAAAAAAGAGTTTGGGAATATGAGCGAAATATCATAACCCAGTAAAATCATTATAAACGAAAGTACAAATGAATACGCATTTATAAATAGCAAATTTATCCTTTTATATGTATAATCAAACCCACATCTTACGCATACTCCGTACTTATCAAACCTACATCTACCACCATTTTTGCATCTTATTCTTGCCAAGTCGCTTGCTCCATTCTTGTTACATATCTGTTCATCATTTATAAATAAAGCCAATTGAAATGCACCAAACACCATTCTTTTCTTGTTGAATATATTGGTCAGCATCTATTTTATATTTATTATTAGTATTTACATCATTTAATATTGTAAAAATCTCGCCATTATCAAATAAAGCTTTCTTCACCTGTTCAAATACTTCCTTATTAGCGAACTTTATATCAATATAATCCTTATTTGAGTTGACTGCGACATTAGCCTCCCGTTTTATAATGCTATAAGCCTCATCATAAGTACTAGCCACCAGTTCATTCATGTAATAGTAATTTGCGTCATTTGAATTACATTCAGGTGGTATATAATTATTATCCGATGGGAAATGTGTAATGTCGTTTATCTCATTATCCATAACATTGAAGTATAAATGCCAAGTTCTGTCGATACTCTCTTTAGAAAAAGGATCATTCCAAGTCAAGTCCATATTGTAATACTTCCCATCAATCTGAACTATATTCCACTCATGATTTACCCCATCATCAGTTTGCCCAACAACAGTCATTGCACTTAGCCCTGACTCCCTCACCAAATAAAGCAATGTCTTTGCATACCCCTCACATTGTGCAAGATTATTAACTAAACAGCCATATATCGTGCTTGTATTAGCGTCGACATCCTGTGAATACTGGCAAGTTTCTGCTATATAATCATGAATATACAGGATTTTTTCATATTCTGTTTCCATCTGATTAACAGCATTTAATATCGGTAAAGATTTTTCATCAATCTCTTGCTGAAATTCTTCCTTTTCTTCGTCACTAATCTGATACAGCATTTTTACTTCTGACATTTTATCCGACAACATATACTGTGTATCAAGATAAAAAAAGCTTGGCTCTTGCCTATAAACCAAATTAAACACCTTTTCATACTCCTTACCACTTATCGTATAAGGTAGTTTAATCTTTTTGTCCATATTTTCAATACCATCATATAACGCTGTATACGTTGCCTTTTCCACTTCTGTCAATTGCTGATAAGGATACCTCAATTTCACCATATTTTCATCAAGATAAGTAACTTCTTGAGTTGGTGGTGATATAAGCGTACAACCACATAGCAACCGACATAAACATATAACTAGTACAAGTAAAAGCTTCTTCATAATGCTAATCAATCCCTTGCTCAGATTGTTTTGGCTCTAATATTTTAGCTTTAATCTTAGTAACCCAATTATCCTCCGTCACTAATGCAGTAAGCTCTAAATCCTGATACTCTATTGATGGAATTTCATCCTTATTCGGTATTCTTCCAAGCGTATCAACAAACAACGCACTCATTGTGTCATAATTATGGTCATCAGGCAAAACCACTTTAAGCTGTGGCAAAATATCCTCAGGGTCTGCTGAGCCATCTATAACAAAAACTCCCTCAGATATTTCGAAAATTTCTGCTTCCTCGTCGTCATACTCATCTTGTATACTTCCAACTATTTCTTCAAGTAAATCCTCCATAGTTACCATGCCAGCCGTACCACCATACTCATCAATGACAATTGCAATCTGTGTCTTTTTAAGCGTCATACTCTTAAAAACATCATTACATTTGCTGGTTTCAGGCACATACATAACCTTACGGATAAACTGTTTTACGCTAAATTCCTCTATTCGTTCGCCCCCAATGAGGCATAATAAATCTTTAATATATAAAACTCCGATTATGCTATCAATAGAATTTTCATAAACAGGTATTCTTGAAAAGCCCTCATTTATCACAAGTGTAACTATCTCAGAAACCTTTGCATTAACATCTACTGCAACCAAATCTGTCCTATGCGTCATTACTTCTGAAACAGGCACATCGCCAAACTCAAAAATATTATTAATCATAGTCCTTTGGCTCGCCTCAATAATCCCCGTTTCATTTCCAGCCTCAACCATCATCAATATTTCTTCTTCTGTTACAACGTCCTTTTCATTAGAAACAGGAATTCTTATAATCTTGCAAATCAACGTGGAAATTGCTGAAGTGGCTGTACTAAACAATGCCAAAACAGAAATAAGCAACCTTACAACACCAACGCTTTTCACTGCAAAGCTATCCTTGATACTTCTGGCAATAAGTCTAGGAATTGTATCAGTGAAAACCACAATAACCATAGCAGTTAACAGCGATATTATAACAATAGAAACAACCTCTAAAACGCCAATCTTCACCCCTGTAAAAACCTTACTAAGTAATCTTGTAAGCGATGGATTAAAAGCCAATACTGAGCAAATTGAAATAAACACACTCGAAAGTGCCTTTTGTATTGAAAAGGCAACCATCATTTTACTTGGCGTTTCAATAAGCTTGAGTAATGATTTATATTTTTTATCTTTTTCTGCCAATATTTTAACTTTTGAATCGTTTATTTCCATAATAGCATGTTCACACACAGCAAAATATGCCCTTAATATTATAAAAACAAACAGAATGATTAAACTAACCGTACTTCGACTCGCATCTGGGTCCATGTTCTTCTCCTCTAAATTATAATTATCCTTTTACAGATTATCTTTAGTATATAATATCGCCGTAGCCTTGTCAATGGACTAAAGGCTACAATTTGGCTACAATAACTCAATCACACTTCACCGTTTGACTAAGGTCAAGTGATACAAACCGTATGGGCAAGACCTAAGCTTTTTAAAAAAAGCTTAACCAAAAATTTTTACTTTCGGATATGCTAAACCGTTAACTTTTATCTACTTCACGAACAGTAGGACATAAAAACCTAAGGACAATTTCCAACAGGACGGTACTAATTAGCACCGTCCTGTATTGTTGTTATTTTATGCTTTTTACCAGCTTATATTCTAAGCTATCAATAAGAGCCTCAACAGAAGCCTCTATAATATCCGTTGACGCACCAACTGTTGTCCATGCGTTCACACCATCAGTTGTTTCAATCAAAACCCTAACTATTGCAGCTGTTGCAGAGCCAGAATCCATAACCCTAACTTTATAGTCAACCAAATACACCTCGTCAAGCTGTGAATAGAACATACCCAACGCCTGTCTAACAGCCTTATCAATTGCGTTTACAGGACCTTTTCCCTCATCGGCAGAAATTTCTGTTTTATCCCCAACCTTAACCTTAACGATTGCACTATCAAGAAGATTTGTATTATCGGACTTTTCACCAATGATTTTATAATACTCAATATTAAAAAATGGTTTATATTTCTTTAAAAACCTCATAACCAACAGTTCAAATGAAGCCTCTGCTGCCTCATACTGATAACCCATATATTCCTGTTGCTTTAACAATTCAATAATCTGCCCAACTTCTTTACTATCTTTTGTAAGTTCGGGAGCAATTCTTCTCAGCTTATCCATAATAACCGCACGTCCTGCAACTTCTGAAACAAGGATATTGCGTTCATTTCCAACATCATTCGGTTCAACGTGTTCAAAGCTTTTTGAGTTTTTCTTAACGCCATCAACGTGCATACCAGCTTTATGTGAAAAAGCATTCTTACCAACATAAGCATGGCAATCTGGCAAAGCAATATTAGAAATTTCAGCAATATGCCTTGCCGTTACGGTAAGCAATGGCATTTTTTCAACATCTATACAATCATAACCTAATTTCAACTGTAAGCTTGGAATAATCGCTGAAAGATTGGTGTTCCCACAACGCTCACCTGTTCCGATAAATGTACCCTGAACTTGAATTGCACCAGCTTTAATTGCTGATAAACTATTAGCAACTGCACATTCCATATCGTTATGGCAATGAATTCCTATTGGAACATTCAAAGTTTCAACACATTTCTTAGTAATTTCATATATCTCATCTGGAAAACATCCACCATTTGTATCACATAGAACTATCCTTGATGCACCAGCCTTTTCAGCCGCTTTAAGCGTTTCAAGTGCATATTCAGCAGATAATTTATAGCCATCAAAGAAATGTTCAGCGTCATAAAACACAGTTTTGCCCAATCCAACTAAATAGCTAACTGTATCATAAATCATGTCAAGATTTTCCTGCAAAGTAGCTTTAATAATCTCCTCAACATGGAGCTTTGAACTTTTACCAAAAATACAAATATAGTCAGCACCAGATGTAACCAACGCATTTAAGTTACTATCTTCCTCTGGTTTAATTCCTTTTCTTTTAGTAGCACCAAAAGCAACCAACTTAGAATTCTTCATCTTATATGCAGTTGCTTTCTGAAAAAACTCCACATCTTTTTGGTTTGAAGATGGATTTCCAGCCTCAATATAATCTACACCAAACTCATCAAGAGCCTTTAATATATTAAGCTTATCAGCAACTGAATACGAAATTCCACAACCCTGTGCCCCATCTCTAAGACTGGAATCAAATATTTCAATCTTTTTCATAATACAACTCCTTTTTAAAATGTATCCATAGAAAGTATTGGCTCAAGAACAGATGCACCAGCAGGAACCATTGGTAAAACATTGATGTCCTTGCCAATTCTGCAATCAATTAAAACAGGTTCATTCAGTTCAATTGCCTTTTTCAAGATTTCTTCAACCTCTGACTTTTTGCTAATAGTGTACGCTTTTAATCCGAAAGCATTGGCAAGCATTACAAAATCAGTATCCTTATCAAGCGTTGTATTTGAAAAACGCTTATCATAAAACATTCTCTGCCACTGCCTAACCATGCCCAAAACATTGTTATTTAGTATAAGCTCAACAACAGGTATTTTATACTTTGCCATTGTTGAAAGCTCTGTTAAATTCATATAAAAGCTTCCATCACCTGCGATATTAACAACGGTCTTATCGGGATTTCCCATCTTTGAGCCAATCGCTGCACCCAAGCCATACCCCATAGTGCCAAGCCCACCTGATGTAGCAAAGCTTCTGCGTTCCTGAAAATTATAAAACTGTGCTGCCCACATTTGATGCTGTCCGACTTCAGTTGTAATAACTGCCTTGCCATCAGTTAGCTTATCAAGTGTTTCTATCACGAACTGTGGAAGTACAGCCTCCTCGTCCTCCGACTGCATAAAAACAGGATACTCCTCTTTCCAAGCGTAAACCTTATCCATCCACTCTTTATGGCTTTGTTGAGGAAGAACATTGTTCATCTCCTTTAATATATATGTGAGATTTCCAACAACATTATAATCTACAATAATATTTTTATTTACTTCAGCAGGGTCAATGTCAATATGCAGAACCTTTGTACCCTTAGCAAATGTGCTAGTATTACAGCTAACTCTATCGCTAAAACGTGAACCTAAAACAATCATCAAGTCACATTCACCAATAGTTAGCGATGATGTTTTCGTGCCATGCATTCCTAACATTCCAATAAATCTCTTATCGCTGTTGTCAAAAGCACATTGCCCCATAAGTGATAACGCAACAGGAGCGTCAACCATCTCTGCAAACCTCTTAAATTCGTCAGCTGTATTCGAAAGCACAACCCCTCCACCTGCATAAATAAATGGGCGTTCAGCTTTCTTAATTATTTCAACAGCATTTCTTATTTCATCATCAAGAGTCTTGCTTTTTTCAAACGCATACTCCCTAACAGCCTTTTTCTCATATTCAACCATCTGTGCAGTTATATCCTTTGGAACATCAATCAAAACAGGTCCTTTTCTTCCTTCATTAGCAATATAAAAAGCCTCTCTTACTGTTTCAGCAAGTTTATTTATATCCTTGACTATATAATTATGCTTAGTAATCGGCATAGTAATTCCTGTTATATCAACCTCTTGAAAGCTATCTAGTCCAAGCAGATTTGTTGCCACATTCCCAGTAATTGCAACCATAGGAATCCCGTCCATGAAAGCAGTCGCAAGCCCTGTCACAAGATTAGTCGCACCAGGACCAGATGTTGCAATTACAACGCCTGTTTTCCCCGTCGTTCTTGAGTACCCATCAGCCGCATGAGATGCCCCTTGTTCATGAGATGTAAGAATATGTGTTATTTTATCGCTGTACTTATAAAGTGCATCATAAATATTAAGCACTGCACCACCAGGATAACCAAAAACAGTATCAACACCCTGTTCCATCAAACATTGTAAAATCACTTCCGCACCATTTAATTTCATTTTCTTCATTCCTTTACAGTTAATTTATATTTAAATACAAAAATGCCCCACCTCTTAATTTACAAGAGGTGAAGCATAAAATACTCCACGGTACCACTCTCATTGACATAAAATGTCCACTTAGTCGCATCAAATAATGCGTATCTCTATAACGTGAGAAACCCGTTCCAACTTACTAGCTAAACAGCGTTCGGTGGACAGCTCAAAGGTGATTTAATCACAAAAAACCTTTACTGTTTCACACCAACCAACAGCTCTCTGAAAATGGTTATTTTTGCTTTATTCCTTATCATTGCTTTTCAATCACTAAAAGTGTAACACATCTTTTTCTATTTGTCAACACCTTTTAAAATAATTTTCCACAAATCACATCATAAAAAACTATGCAAAACGCCTGTATAAAAAAATAATACATGGAAACAATATTTATTATAATCTTTTAATGGGGGTATGTAAATGGAAATGAACACACAGGACTATCTTAAAAAGGCTTTACTGGACACTCAAGAACGTGTGAGGGACTTTATGAATTATTCACAGAAGATAGAAGATGAAAATCTCCAAGACTTTTTTAAGCAATATGCTGAATCAGAGGGGTATCAAGCACAAAAGCTACAAGAATATATTCAATCCTGTCAGTAAATAATTGGAGGTATATATGCAAGAAAAAGATAAAGAAACTAAAACCAATACCAAAGATGGTGAAGACCAAAATAAACAGCATAATATAAAAAAGGAAGCCTTAGGACGTAATATCAGAAGAAAGTAGAAATTGTATCTCCGATGGATTTATAATGGGACTCTGCCCCAAACCCTGCCAGAGGGAATGATTCCCTCTGGACTCCTCATTGTAAAAGCCCCCGACTAATGTCAGGGGTTTTATCTTTACCTACTGTTCTTGAGATATTCCATATAGCTTTCAAGAATAATCGTAGCTGCTACTGCGTCAATAATTGCCTTGCGTTTCTTACCTCTAGTGTTTGTCTGATTAAGATAATTATGTGCTGAAACAGTCGTACAGCGTTCGTCCCACATCTCAACTGGAATATCAACCTTTTCTGCAAGCATATCTGCGAAAAGTTTACATTTATCGGCTCTCTCACCGATAGTTCCGTTCATATTAACAGGATAGCCGACTACAATTTTCTCAACGTCATTTTCCTTTGCTAATGCAGATACTTTTAATATGCAATTATCGAAATCTTTTTCCTCCACCACACATAATGGTGAGGCTAAATACTCCGTTTTGTCGCATACTGCTAGTCCTGTTCTTGAATCGCCAAAATCAACTGCCATTATTTTCATTTAATAAAATCCCCACACTCTTTTTGTGCTTCTGAATACTCTCCGTTTTCAGATTTACACCAATTGGAAAATGCCAATGTTGAAAGCTCATATGGAAGATGGTCAGAATTGTTTTTATAAACCAAATTTGGAGTTAAATCAGCTCCATATTCAATGAGGGAAACAGATGTATTATCCGACCAACCCACATCATGTAGCTTATCAAGTGTATTCCCACTCGCATAACATAAATAAGTTCTAATCGCACAGCCATGTGAAACAATAGCAATGCTTTTACCCAAATTCTGTGAAACTATCTCCCCTATTGCTTTCTGCATTCTTTCTGAAACTTCAACCATAGTTTCGCCATTTTCGATATAAAACTCATGCATTTTGTATGTCCAAAGGTTAAATTCAACAGGATAAAGAGTAGGCAAATCTGCCCACTTCTTTCCCTCCCATACGCCACCGTTAATTTCAATTAACCCTTCATCATAGCTAACATCAATCCCATGATACTTATCAACAGCCTTTGCAGTTTCTTTTGCACGAACTAAAGGGCTTGAATATATCACGTCAAGAGAAATATCCTTAAACCTTTTGCTAAGTTCTTCAAGCTGTTTATATCCCTTTTCAGTTACATTTTCATCTGTACGTCCCTGAAAAGTTTCATTTATATTACCCATTGCCTCTGCATGACGTATCAGATAAACTTTTGTTACCACGCTTTAACACTTCCTATAATTTCTTTTACGCTTGCAATCCCATTTTTGTCAAGATAATCATTCATTCCATCTATAATATCAATCGGTGCAAAAGGGTTTGCAAACATAGCTGTACCAACCTGAACAGCACTTGCACCAGCCATCATTAATTCTATTGCATCCTTAGCAGTGGTTACTCCGCCCATACCAATAACTGGTATTCCAACAGCGTTAGCAACCTGCCAAACCATTCTAACAGCAATTGGGAACACTGCTCCACCCGACAACCCACCAACATTATTCCTTAAAACAGGACGACCTGTTTTTATGTCAATTCTCATACCCAAAAGCGTATTTATAAGCGATACAGCATCAGCACCCTCTGCCTCAACAGCACAAGCAATACTAGCAATATCGGTAACATTAGGTGAAAGCTTAACTATAAGTGGCTTTGTTGTTACCTTTCTTACAGCAGCCGTAATTCCAGCCGCACCATCACAAGAAACGCCAAAAGCAACTCCACCCTCCTTTACATTCGGGCATGAAATATTCAGCTCTATCATATGAACATCAGTTACTTCAAGCTTTTCTGCTATCTTAACACATTCCTCAACGGTTGAGCCAGCGATATTAGCGATAATCACAGTTTCCTTTTTCATAAGGTTTGGCAATTCAACTCTGATGAATTTATCAATTCCAGGATTTTGCAACCCTACTGAATTAAGTATACCATTTGGCGTTTCAGCAATTCTAGGTGCAAGATTTCCAAGCCTTTTCTCAAGAGTAGTACCCTTTGTGGCAATCCCACCAAGCCTTGAAAGCGAATAAAAACGCTCATATTCCCTGCTATATCCAAAAGTTCCCGACGCTGGGATAATCGGGTTTTTGAAGTCAACTCCTGCTATATTTACAGATAAGTCAGCCATTACCAGATTACCTCCTTAGCATTAAATACAGGGCCATCTTGACAGACATGGGCATGAATTTCTTCGCCGTTCCTCATTGCCTTGCATGAACAAACAAGACAAGCACCAACCCCACAGCCCATTCTTTCCTCAAGTGAAACCTGACATTCTATATCATTTTCCATAGCAATTTCAGCAACTGCTTTAAGCATTGGCATTGGGCCACAAGCAAATATAACATCTGGCTTTTCAGCTTTTATTTCATCTAAAAGTGGCACTGTTACAAAGCCTTTAATCCCCATGCTACCGTCATTTGTGCAAAGTATAGTCCTTGCACCCAGTTCTTTAAAATCTTCTTGTAGCATTACCATCGAGGAGCATCTAAACCCAGAAATAGCAACTGCCTTTTCTCCATACATTTCTGCAAGAGGAACCATCGGTGGAGTTCCAATGCCCCCTCCGACAAGTATAACCCTTTTAGCGTCCTCATTTATTCTAAAGCCACGCCCAAGTGGGGCAGCCATATCAATCAAGTCACCCGAATTAAGCCTCGCTAGTTCTGCTGTACCCTCACCACGAACTTCAAATACAAAGCGAAGTGTTCCCTTTTCCACATCAATTCCACAGATAGAAATAGGGCGACGTAGTGGAAATCCCTTTGGCAAAAGGTGAACAAACTGTCCAGGCTGTGCAATCTTTGCAATTTCGGGACATAAAACAGTGTAGTCATATATTTGAGTTGCAATAGCAATCTTACTTAATATACGGTACTCTCCCTGTGTATATCTCATAATTCCTCCATTCAAATAGCGTTATATCTTTGTTATATCAATCAGTTCAACGTCTTTCATCGTTCTTTTAGTCATAAGAACATTCGCAAGAGCCTTTGCAGTATCAATAGATGTCAAGCTACATATTGAGCGTTCAACGGACTTACGTCGCATTTTTACGCTATCTCTAGCAGGCAAACGTCCTTTTGCAGATGTTGAAACCATATAGTGAATTTTTCCACTCTCAAGAAGTGAAAGCGTATTCGGCTCACCATCTGAAATCTTCTTAACTAAATTTGTTGCAATCATATTTTTATTAAGCACACTTGCTGTACCACTTGTTCCATATAGCTCAAATCCCATTTGTGAGAATTTATCAGCAATTGCTATCATCTCTTGCTTATCGCCATCACGAACGGATATAAGAACTCCGCCCTCTCCCTTTAAATCGTATCCAGCACCAGCAAGCCCTTTAAGCAATGCGTCCTCAAAGTTTTTAGCGATACCCAAACATTCACCCGTTGATTTCATCTCAGGACCTAACATAGTATCAACATCTTGCAATTTCTCAAAGCTGAAAACAGGAACTTTAACAGCAACATAATCTCCCGATGGATGTAGTCCACTTTCATAGCCTAATTCCTTTAGCGTTGAGCCAAGCATAATCTTTGTAGCTATATCCACCATTGGAATTCCAGTAACCTTGCTGATATATGGAACAGTCCTTGATGAACGTGGATTTACCTCAATTACATATACCTCATTATTGTACACAACATATTGAATATTAACAAGTCCAATAATATTTAACTCAAGTGCCAAGCGTCTTGTATATTCAATAATTGTATTTTGTATTCTCTGTGATAGAGTTTGTGCAGGATACACAGAAATAGAGTCGCCCGAATGGACACCAGCACGCTCAATATGCTCCATAATTCCAGGAATAACAAAGTCAACCCCGTCACAAATAGCGTCTACCTCAACCTCAGTACCCATCATATATTTATCAACAAGTACAGGATTCTCCAACATATGCCTTGTAATAATGCCCATATATTCAATAACATCATCTTTTGAATGAGCGATTATCATATTCTGTCCACCCAAAACATATGACGGACGCAAAAGCACAGGATAGCCAAGCCCTTCAGCAACTACAACTGCTTCTTCAGTAGTCATAACCGTTGAGCCTTCTGGGCGTGGTATTTGGCATTTTTCAAGCAATGCGTCAAAACGCTCTCTATCTTCTGCTGCGTCAATGCTCTCAGCAGATGTTCCCAAAATTTTAACACCCATATCTGATAAATGCTTTGTAAGCTTTATTGCAGTCTGTCCACCGAACTGCACCACAACACCGAACGGCTGTTCTGTTTCAATTATCGCCTCAACATCTTCATTAGTAAGTGGGTCAAAATAAAGTCTATCACCCGTATCAAAGTCCGTTGAAACTGTTTCAGGGTTATTATTGCATATTACAGTCTCATAGCCTGACTCTTTCAAACTCCAAACGCAATGCACAGAACAATAATCGAACTCAATTCCCTGCCCAATCCTAATAGGACCTGAACCGAAAACAATAACTTTTTTCTTCCCTGTATCAGTCCTGTCAATAAACTGTCTAGCCTCATTTTCCTCATCAAATGTTGAGTAGAAATAAGGTGTTTCAGCCTTAAATTCACCAGCACAAGTATCAACCATCTTGAACACAGCTCTTTTTCTCGCAGGGCATTTCTGTCCTGACATACGCTCAATTGTGCTATCAAGATAGCCATATTTCTTTGCAATATCATACTTTTCAATCGTAAGCTCGCCATCTGCAAGCCATTTTTCAAGTTCAACCAAATTAAGCAGTTTATCCAAGAACCAATTATCAACCATTGTAATTTCATGTATCTTATCAACCGAAACTCCACGTTTCAATGCCTCATAAATCTGAAATGCTCGCTCATCATCAACAGTATTAAGCATTTCCATCAGCTCATCAACTGAAGACTTTTCAAGCTTTTTAAGGTTCATTGAGTCTATTCCTAATTCAATAGAACGAACAGCCTTCATCATAGCCTGTTCAAAACTTGTGCCAATTGACATAATCTCCCCAGTAGCTTTCATCTGTGTGCCTAGAGTACGCTTTGCATAAACAAACTTATCAAACGCCCACTTAGGAAACTTTATAACAACATAGTCAATCGCAGGTTCAAAGCAAGCATATGTCTTGCCTGTAACCTGATTTATAATTTCATCAAGATTATAACCGATAGCAATTCTTGTTGTAACCTTAGCAATAGGATAACCTGTTGCCTTTGACGCAAGTGCTGAAGAACGTGATACTCTTGGGTTTACCTCAATTACTGCATATTCAAAGCTAGTAGGATGTAATGCGAACTGACAGTTACAACCGCCCTCAACCTTTAGTTCAGAAATAATATTTATCGCAGCAGTCCTAAGCATTTGGAATTCCTTGTTAGTTAGCGTAACTGTTGGAGCGATAACGATACTATCACCTGTATGCACACCAACAGGGTCGAAATTTTCCATTGAGCAAACAGTAATAACATTACCCTTATTATCACGAATAACTTCAAACTCAATTTCTTTCCAACCACTTATACATTTCTCAACAAGAATTTGTGTAATCGGAGAAAGCCTTAATCCATTCTGTGCTATATCACGAAGTTCCTCTTCATTTTGAGCGATACCGCCACCAGTTCCACCCATTGTAAAAGCAGGTCTTACAATTACTGGATAGTCAATAATCTCTGCAAACTCAACAGCATCTTCTATGGTTTCAACAACCTTTGATGGAATACATGGCTCACCAATCTTCTCCATAGTATCCTTAAAAGCCTGTCTATCCTCTGCCTTATGAATTGTAAGGGGATTTGCTCCTAAAAGCTTAACATTATGTGCATCAAGAAAGCCCTCCTTAGCAAGCTGCATAGAAAGCGTCAACCCTGTTTGTCCTCCAAGTGTAGAAAGCAAGCTATCAGGCTTTTCAATCTCAATTACACGCCTTACAACCTCAAGTGTAAGAGGCTCAATATAAATTTTATCAGCCATAGCCTTATCAGTCATAATTGTAGCTGGATTTGAGTTTATGAGGATTACTTCAAGCCCTTCCTCTTTCAAAGCACGACAAGCCTGTGTTCCTGCGTAATCAAATTCTGCTGCTTGTCCAATAATAATAGGGCCTGAACCAATTACTAAAACTCTTTTTATATCACTTCTCAATGGCATATTATTGTCCCCTCCTATTAGCAACAATCTCAATAAATTCATCAAATAGATTCGCTGTATCCAGTGGACCACTATGTGCTTCTGGATGGAACTGCACTGTAAATGCATTGATTTTTTTGTAGCGTATACCCTCACAAGTTCTATCATTCGCATTTATATGTGATATTTCTCCAACGCTTTCATCAATGCTATCGCTAACAACTGCATAACCATGATTCTGGCAGGTAACAAAAGTTCTATCTTTCCTAAAATCAATAACAGGCTGATTTGCACCCCTATGTCCATATTTCAACTTTTCTGTTTGCCCACCATTAGCAAGAGCAAAAAGTTGATGTCCTAAGCATATCCCAAATATCGGTATGTCAAGCTTTGATATTTCCTTGAGATTTTCTATAATCGTAACATTTTCAGAAGGGTCGCCAGGTCCATTTGAAAGCATTATGCCATCAGGATTAATCTTCTTAATCTCCTCAGCAGTAGTTTCGGCTGGCACAACGATTACTTCACAGCCACGCCAAATAAGTTCCTCTCTGATATTACGCTTATACCCAAAATCAAACAGCACTACTTTATACTTGCTGTCTGCATTTTTATATGAAGTTTGCTCTGTACAAGTTACATTTTTAATAGCATTAACAATGGCATATTCATTAATTTGCTTTAATAGCTCGTCCTTTTTTTCATATACATTTTCAGTCGTGATAACGCCATTCATTACGCCCGCTTCACGAATTGTTCTCGTAAGACTTCTCGTATCAATTGAATGTATCCCCACAACATTATTCTTAATTAAAAAATCATTAATATTACCCTGTGAGCGAAAATTTGATGGAGCATTACACCACTCACGAACAATATATCCATTAACATATGATTTGCTAGATTCACTATCTTCCTCATTTTGTCCATAATTTCCTATTAGAGGGAATGTCTGTGTAACTATCTGTCCATAATAACTTGGATCAGTAATGGTTTCCTGATAACCCGTCATACCCGTTGTAAATACAACTTCACCGAATACCGTTCCTTTTTTACCGAACGACTGTCCCTCGAAAACCTTACCATCAGCCAAAAGCAGATATGCCTTTTCACCAATATTAAACAATGCCATCATATCATCCTTTCATATATCAACTACCATAAGTAAATTGTAATCTTTTTTATATACCTTTAAGAAAATGCTACCCTAGCATTTATTTGATTTTTATATATGAAGTAATGTCGTCCCTCATTCTTATTGCTTCTTCTCTTGCAGCCTTAGCGAAATCAACCTCTGCACAGCCTGTATTCTTATACGCACACATAATCGCTCTTGAGGAATTCACAATTGCACCCAAACCATTTTCATCAAATGCACCAGCAATTCCCTCTGCTCCACCACCCTGTGCCCCATATCCAGGAACTAGAAACAATGTATGTGGAAGCCTTTTTCTTAGCTCTGAAAGCTGTTCAGGATATGTTGCACCAACAACTGCACCAACTGAAGAGTAGCCATATTTACCAATTTGCTCCTTGCCCCAGTTTTCACACATATCGCCCATAATCGCATAAACAGGTGTTCCATCAATAAGCCTGTCCTGTAATTCACCACTGGACTTATTTGATGTTTTAACCAGAACAAATATTCCCTTATCTCTTTCCTTGCAAATTTTCAGCAAAGGATTTATTCCGTCCGTTCCAAGATACCCATTAACCGTCAAAGCATCAGCACCGAATGGCTCACAAACATTATCACCAACCTCAACCGTTCCCAAATGTGCAGATGCATAAGCGTCCATCGTAGCACCTATATCATTTCTCTTTCCATCAGTAATAACGAACATTCCCTTTAGTTTCGCATATCTAATTGTTGTTTCAAGAGCCTTTATCCCATGATGTCCATACATCTCATAATAAGCTGCCTGTGGTTTTATCGCTGGAACTATATCATATATTTCATCAATTATCGCTTGATTGAACTTGCAAATTGCCTTTGCAGCAGCTCTCAAGCTTGTACCATCTTCATCAATATACCTTTTCTGTATAAACTGTGGTACATAATCAAGCAATGGGTCAAGTCCTACCACCGTTGGATTTTTAGTTTCAATTATTTTTTTTATCAATCTGTCAAAAGACATTTATAAGCACTCCTTTGTGTGTTTGATATATATTTTATAAGATTGAATAAACAAGCTTTCCCCCTGAAATTGTCGCAACAGGCTTTCCTTTTAGTTTCATACCCTTGAACACAGTATTTTTCGACTTAGATACAAGCTTTTCTGGTTCAACAGTCCACTCCCTATGCAAATCCACAATGGCAATATTTGCTTTGCTACCCACTTTAATCTTAACCGTTGGTAACCCTAGCAAGCGTCTTGGATTAACCGACATCAGCTCAACTATTCTATCAAGCGATAACATTCCAGTATGATAAAAGGCTGTAAGCGTGGCTGAAAGTGATGTTTCAAGCCCTACTACACCGTTTGGAGCAGTCATAAAGTCAGCCTTATCCTCTTTTGAATGTGGGGCATGGTCGGTAACTATACAATCAATCGTATCATCAAGAATAGCTGTATAAATCGCCTCCATATCATCTTCCTCACGCAAAGGAGGATTCATTCTATAATCTGCGTCTTTTGA
The DNA here is from genome assembly GCA_964610805.1 of uncultured Oscillospiraceae bacterium. Taxonomy (GTDB): domain Bacteria; phylum Bacillota; class Clostridia; order Oscillospirales; family Ruminococcaceae; genus JAAYPV01. The sequence continues at coordinate 1,732 of CAZSZG010000011.1, read as the reverse complement.
CAGCAGTTTTTTATGAGTAAGCATAAAATAATGGGGACAGGTTTCACAGCTCACTTTAACGCCCATTTCCTTTGCAGCTTTGATAAATTCAATACTACCCTCTGTACTAACATGGGCGATATGAATTCTTGATTTAACTGCATTGGCAAGAGCGATTTCCCTTGCTGTGATACTATCCTCCGAAGCTCTGTCCATACCCTCAACGCCTAGTTGTTCAGATATGAAACCTTTATTCATTATCCCTTTTCCTATAATATCCAAATCCTCACAATGAGAAATCACAAGCAACTTATTCTTGTTCGACTTCTCTAAAGCCTGACGCATTAGTTCAGCATTTTTAACAGGGCGACCATCATCAGAAACAGCGACAACGCCAGCCTCCTTTAGCATATCAAAATCGCAAAGCTCGTCGCCATTCATTCCACTTGTGATACAGCCGACAGGATACACCTCAACACCCGTATCCTTTGCCTTGTCTATTATATACTTCACTGTTTCAGCATTGTCAATAGTTGGGTTTGTGTTCGGCATACAAGCAACGCCCGTAAACCCACCAGCCAACGCTGAATTTGCACCAGTTAGAATATCCTCTTTATATGTGTAGCCTGGGTCACGAAAGTGAACGTGCATATCGAAAAGCGATGGTATAGCAACTAAACCACTGCCATCTATAATAGTATCAGCAGTTCTATTGATTTCGCTTGCTATTTCGACAATTTTCCCACCATCAATAAATATATCACTAATTTTATCCAATCCGACATCTACTGCATGGATGTTTTTAATCAAAATTGAGTTAGACATATTTTTTCTCCTTTCATAATACTTATCTAAGAATCACTATATATACCAGCATTATCCACACCGTCAACTTCCTTAACCATAACCTTAACCGTTTCTTCCCGTGAAGTTGGCACATTTTTTCCTACATAATCGGGACGCATCGGCAGTTCCCTATGTCCTCTATCAATCAACACAGCAAGCTGAATGGACTTAGGTCTACCTCTTTCTATGAGGGCATCAAGAGCAGCTCTCGTACTTCTTCCCGTATAAATTACATCATCAACAATAACTACATTTTTATCCTTTATATCGAATTTAATATTAGTTTTATCGTCTTCAGTTGCATTTTTCTCATCATCACGATAAAGCGTTATATCCAAAGCACCGACATTAACCTTAACGCTTTCCAGTTCAAAAATCTTTTCAGCAATTCTATTAGCCAGATGCACACCCCTTGACAGAACACCAATTATGCAAAGCGAATTCGCACCCTTATTCCGTTCAAGTATTTCATATGTTATCCTAGCTACTGCACGTTTCATGGTGCTTTCGTCCATGATTACAGTTTTTTGTTTCAACCTACCACCACCTTACAAATACAAAAACGCTTATCCGTCAATTGACAGATAAGCGTAAATCGGCTTATAGCTATACTTATGGCTATGAACTTCAAAAGCATTACCTTGTCAACCTCACGGGATTAACTTAAAGGGTTTTTGTTTCTATTATTATACCACAACAAAACAACTTTGTCTAGTTATTTTTGAAATTTCTTTTCTTTTTTACAACCTCATGTTGTATATTTAACTCCCATCAATTACATTTGACTTTTTGTAACCGAAATGTTACAATAGCATTAGTTCAGTAACCCATTTGTAATAATTCTGAGCAATAAATATAGGAGGTAAACAATTATGTGTTTCTCACAACTTTACGATATGATTTGTAG
>CAZSZG010000010.1:29126-35396 GCA_964610805.1 uncultured Oscillospiraceae bacterium | reverse complement strand
CTTTAATATGTATGATTAAGCGATAAAGGCTAATAATAAAATTACAATCATATTACTAAAGAGGTGGTTAAAATGAAGTTAAAACCTGTTATAAAAGGTGTTACTCTCGGTGCAACTGTTGGTGCGATGGTGTATGTTATATCTCAATCATCGCCAAGACAAAAGCGTGACTTGAAAAAAAATACAGGCAAGGCACTTAGGGCTTTCGGTACTGTTGTTGACGGATTTTCATCAATGATTAATTAATTTTTGGTGGTATCTCCGATGGATTTATTATGAGGCTCTGCCCCAAACCTCGCCAGAGGGAATAATTCCCTCTGGACTCCTCATAATATGTGCAATGTTTATGAGGTTTAATGAAAATGGGTTTCTTTATCAACAGTCTAATGGCTGTAAGTTAAGGCTTACAGCCATTATCATGATTTTGCTATGGGAGGATTACCTTGTCTAAGCTATATTCTAGTGCGTTAGGTGCTATTATCGGTCTTATAAACGGAATTTTTGGTTCAGGTGGGGGAATTATCGCTGTTCCAATGCTGAAAAAAGGTGGACTAGATGTCAAGAATAGTCACGCAACTTCGCTTGCAATCACGCTCCCACTTAGCATTGTAAGCTGTTTTTTCTATGCCAAAAATGGTAACCTTAACTTTTCTTATACAGTAAAACTTATTCCATTAGGCTTAATCGGTGCTGTTATTGGTGGACTTCTTATTAAAAAGATTCCTGACAAAATTTTAAAAAGAGTGTTCGGGCTGATTCTTATTATTTCTGGAGTTAGGTTGTTTATCAAATGAACTATATAATTTTATTAGTCGCATTATTAACAGGCTTATTTGCGTCATTAGGGCTTGGTGGTGGCATGATTCTCATCATCTACTTAACCGTTTTCAATGGCACTGAACAGCTTGAGGCACAGGGAATAAATTTGCTTTTCTTCATACCCATAGCAACGCTATCACTAATTGTCCATACAAAAAACAAGCTTATTGACTGGAAAGCCTGTATCCCGTCAATAGCTTGTGGAGTTGTTTTTGCAGTTATCGGCACTTTTTTAGCGAAAAGCTTTGGCTCATCAATACTAACAAAAATGTTCGCAGTTTTTATCTTTATAATAGGCATAAAAGAATTGTTCAGCAAGGATAAAACAGAAGAAAAATCATGATACTAATACAAAATCCCCATGCTAATAAAGCAATGGGGATTTCTGTTTCTTGTTATAAAATATTCTGAACCCTACCAACCATATCCTGTTCAACAAGCATTACCTTTATTCCATGTGGATGAACCTTGCTGTTGGTGAGAATACGCTTAACATGACCTCTTGTTAGCTTTCCAGTTGGCTGATCCTTTTTTAAAACTATTTCAACCTCTGCACCGATTTTTATATCATCTCTATTTTGCCCGCCCATAATATACCACCTTAATTATTAATCTACTTATCTATCAAACCATTGAACCCCTTAGGAACTTTCGTTTCAAACGTCAACATTTCATCTGTGAATGGATGTGTAATCTCAAGCTTGTATGCGTGCAATCCCAAACGCTTTAGTGGGTTGGTTTTTGCACCATATTTTTTATCGCCTGCTATGCTGTTTCCAAGTTCCTTCATATGCACACGAATTTGATTTTTTCGCCCAGTTTCCAAGCTAATATCAACCAAAGAATAATCAGTTCCAGACTTCAGAACTTTATAGTTGGTGATAGCCTCCAACCCGTCGCCGTCAACTCTGCTTGAATACATAAGCAAGGTTTCAGTTTCTTTAAGCCATGTGTGAATTCTACCACTTTTTTCTTCAGGCACACCCTCAACAACTGCGACATATGCCCTTGTCGCAACTATTTCTGCCCATTTATCCTGTAATGCCATCTTCATCTTTTCATTTTTAGCAAACATAATAATTCCCGAAGTATCACGGTCAAGGCGATGCACAATAAAAACACGACTTTTAGTGTTTTTCATCTGCATATATTCAGTTAATATATGATAAGCTGTCATATGCTTTTCTTTTTCAGTTGACATAGAAAGCAAACCAGCTGGCTTATTTATTACGATTATATCGTCATCTTCAAAGACAATATCAAGCATTTCAGCTTGCTTTTCAATTTTGGTTGCTGGCTGTGCAATACGAATTTTCTGCCCCTCACTCAACTCATAATCAAACTGCGTAACTACCTTTTCATCAACAAAAACTTCCCTATGTGATAGCAAAGATTTAACATTATTTCTTGAGTGTTTATTAAGATTTTTCAACAAAAACTCTAACAACCCACTCGTTTCATTCACAATAATTTCTATATCAGGCTTACGGATAGTTTTCCTCTGCCCTCTTCTTCTTTTAACTTTCCCCACTGGTTTCTCCTTTTTCACAATAAAACTTTGGCTTAAACAATAATTATTCTATATAAGAAAAAAGTATTGAGATGCACAATTCAGATACATCACAATACTCTTTTTGGTGCCGATGGCCGGGGTCGAACCGGCACGGTATCGCTACCACAGGATTTTGAGTCCAGCACGTCTGCCAATTCCATCACATCGGCTTTTATACTACCAGAATATTTTATCACATAAATACACTTTTGTCAAGGTAAATTTTAAATTATTATTATTAATCATTAAATTAGGAGTCCAGAGGGAATTATTCCCTCTGGCGGGGTTTGGGGCAGAGCCACATTATAAATTCATCGGAGATACCCTTTTTTATGCTGAAAACTGACTATTATAAAGATTTGCGTAAAAACCATGCTTAGCTATAAGCTCCTCATGACTTCCCTGTTCAATAATATCCCCATTATTCATCACAAGTATCACATCTGCATTACGGATAGTGGAAAGCCTATGAGCAATTATAAAGCTTGTTTTATTCTTCATAAGCTTTTCAAAAGCCTTTTGTATTCGCTGTTCAGTGCGTATATCTATGCTACTCGTTGCCTCATCAAGAATTAGTATTGGAGGGTTAGTAAGCATTATTCTCGCTATGCTTATGAGCTGTTTTTGCCCCTGTGAAATGCTCCCACCGTCCTCGTTAATTATGGTATCATATCCTTGAGGAAGTCTTTTTATAAAGCCATGTGCATGAACAGCCTTTGCTGCCTCGATTATTTCTTCTCTTGTGGCATCGGCTCTACCATACGCAATATTTTCTGCAATACTACCAGAAAAAAGCCATGTGTCCTGTAAAACCATTCCATAAGAAGAACGCAAGCTATCCCTTGTTATCTCATTAATACTCTTACCCGACTGCTTTATTTCGCCACTATTTATATCATAAAATCGCAGTAATAAATTTATCACAGTTGTCTTTCCACAGCCAGTAGGTCCTACAATTGCAACTCTCTGCCCAGCCTTTACATTCAAGTTGAAATTCTTGATAAGCTTTACTTCAGGCACATAAGAGAATGAAACATTTTTCAGCTCCATACTCCCATCACATTCCACTATTTCAGGCAAATGTTTATCAGACAGTTCTGACGGCTCATCAATAACGCTGAACACTCTTTCTGCTGAAGCTATTGCATTTTGCAATTCAGCAACCACTCCAGATATTTCATTAAATGGCTTTGTATACTGATTTGAATATGCCAAAAAGCTTGTAAGCTGTCCAACCGATAATTTTCCATTTATTACGCCTAATGCACCCGCCAAACCAACTGCAACATAAATAAGCCCATTCACAAAGCGTGTACTTGGGTTTGTTGTTGAGCTGTAAAATGTAGCCTTTATTCCTATTTCGCATAAGTCCTTGTTAATTTTATCAAAGCTTTCTTCTGCTCTGTTTTCATATGAAAAAGCCTTAACAACCTTTTGGCTACCAATCATTTCCTCAATATATCCGCCCGCATCGCCCCTTAATTCCGACTGATTTTTATATGCTTTATGCGATGCCTTAGTTATTTTTGCTGCCACAATCAAGGACAGTGGTGTTATCAACACAACAACAATTGTGATGTTAACATTTATAGTAAGCATAAAACCTAATGTTCCCAATATGGCTACAACTCCTGTGAAAAATTGTGTAAAAATCTGCACAAGTCCATCAGAAAGTATCTCAATATCGTTAACTGCTCTGCTTATTAAATCGCCCCTTGAACCTCCATCAATGTATTTTAACGGAACTTCATTAAACTTTGCAAACAACTCACAACGAATATCTCTAACTGTTTTATATGCCAAATGGCTTGAACAAACGCCCATAGCCCACTGGAAAACAATGCTGATTAGTATGGTAATTGTAATAATAACTGCTATCTTTTTAAGTCCAACAAAGTCAACATTGCCCTTGCCTACAATTAAATCAACAGCATCTCCGATAAAAATTGGTGTGAAAAGGGAAAGTAGAGTTCCTATCAACGCACTAATTATTGCTAGAATTAAAAAGAATGAATATGGCTTTGAGTATGACAAAATTCGTCTAAGAACTTTTTTCATTTTCTGCCTCCCCCTGTATATCGCAAATTTCCTTATAAATCTCACATGAATTATATAGCTCATCATGTGTCCCCATGCCGACTATTTCACCATCATCTAAAACCATAATTTTATCAGCATTTTTTATAGAAGTTGAGCGTTGTGAAATCATAATCAACGTAGTATCGCTTAACTTTTCACTAATTGATTTTCTTAATGCAAGGTCTGTTGCATAGTCCAAAGCACTCATACTATCGTCTAAAATCACGATAGGAGGTGTTCCTACAAATGCTCTTGCAATAGTTAATCGTTGTTTTTGCCCTCCAGAAAAGTTTTTACCACCCTGTGCAATTTCTGAATGTATTCCGTCATCTAACTTCTCCACGAACTCCCATGCCTGTGCTATTTTCAGTGCCTCAACGACTTCCATTTCTGTTGCGTCAGCCTTTGTCCATCTCATATTTTCTAATATCGTACCCGAAAACAACACTGCTTTTTGTGGCACAATCCCGATAGTTTTGCGTAGAGATTTCAGACTGTACTCCTTGACATTACTCCCATAAAGCAGAACCTCACCCTGTGTTACATCATAAAAGCGACCGACAAGGTTTGCAATAGTGGATTTTCCACTTCCTGTTCCACCAATAATCCCCAGTATCTCTCCTTGATTTAGCTGAAATGAAATCCTCTCAACAGCTGATTCTCCCTCATCACCATACGAAAAGCTTACATTCTTAAACTCAACCACAGGAACATTTTCTTTATACTCCAACTCATAAGCACCATCACTTATATTAGAGCTAACTTCAAAAACTTCATTAATTCTGTTCGACGATGCCTCAGCCTTTGTGAAGATTATAACTAGGTTTGCCAAAGCAATTAGAGCAAATGAAATCTGTGTGAGATAGTTAACAAAAGCTATGATTTGCCCTTGAGTCAAACTCCCCGTATCAGCACGCATTCCTCCAAACCAAAGCACTGCTACAATCGCTAAATTCATAACAGCATAGGTTGCAGGGTTAAGTATAGACGAAATTTTGCCTACTATAATTGCACTCCTTGACACGTCCTCGCTTGCCTTATTATACTCCTCTTTCTCCTCATTCTGCTTTGAAAATGCTCGAATAACCCTTACTCCCTCAAGATTTTCCCTTGTTAAAAGCGATACCCTATCAAGCTTTTTCTGTATCCCCCTATACATACGAATTGACCTACTCATTATCAAATATAAAACAAGCGTAATAATCGGTGCTGCAACCAAAAATATAACCGAAAGCTTTATATCTAAAATCATCGCCATTATCGTTGAGCCTATAACCAGAAACGGAGCCCTAACTGCAAGCCTTATAACCATATTTACACCAGTCTGTGCCGTCGTTGTGTCATTTATCATTCTTGTTATCAGCGACGAAGTCCCAAACTTGTCCACCTCAGCATACGACAAACTGTTTATATGCTTATACAACGCCCTGCGAAGTTCCGTTCCAAACCCAATCCCACACCTTGCTGCATAATATTGTGCTATTAAGGCAAAAATAAGCCCAAATATACCCAACAAAACTATAACACCACACATCTGCATTATATATGTCTTGTCATTATTCCTTATTCCTACATCAATTATTTTCGCCATCACCAACGGAACTATAATCTCAAATATTGCCTCAAATAACTTGAATAATGGTCCTAAAATAACTTCTTTCTTATAGTTCCTTAAAAATCTTATTAGTTTAAGCATCGTTTCTCCTTTCCGTTCGCTTTACTGCATGAGGTACTCCACCAAATGCCAAGCCTGTCGGCTTATGAGGCTGTCGCCTCAAACTCCACTAAGCTTTTTGAAAAAAGCTTAAGCAAAAACTTTT
>CAZSZG010000010.1:0-29026 GCA_964610805.1 uncultured Oscillospiraceae bacterium | reverse complement strand
GCTGTCGCCTCAAACTCCACTAAGCTTTTTGAAAAAAGCTTAAGCAAAAACTTTTATGTTTGTGTATTCGCCCAAAGTATCCCATGCCAAAAATACAGGTGGCAGTTTGCGACTATGAAAAGTAATAAAAAATTCCTACCATTAACGATACTACGACTACAATTACTATTATAGTTAGAACATTCATAATCAGACTAGGCTTGCGAGAATCAGGTGATTTAATTATAATGTTTTTATTTATATCCATAAGCTTTTGTATTATATTATTATAACTGTATGCCGTCTGTTCTTGCCTATCAATTGTAATACACTTTTTCCCACTATATATTAAAAACATATATGTAGCAGTAATCTCAACACCTTTAAGTTTAGTTTCCGTTTTCTTTTTCTTAACCTCAAGTGCTGTTATTTCGTCAATAGCAACTATCCGATAAGAAAATATGTTTTTTATAACTAAATAGCCCCCAACAAAACTTATATTATTATAAACTTTAGCTTCATAATATTCACTTAAAAACCTTTGAAATTCATATTCATCCATCTGTTTTTTAAGTTTCAAAACTTCCTTAAAGGGTACCCCTGCCAAAATTAAAGTTAAACCTATAACATAAACCAAAGCAAGTGCTAACACTACATAAAACGGAGTGATACTTAATTTATTATCTTGAAAATAAATAATACCAACAATAACACACATCGATATAACAAGAAAAATGTATACTATTGTCGCATATCTTATTCCGTTTTTTTGTATCTCCTTTTTCATCTTCTTTTCTAAATTATCATTATTCATAGTTGTCTTCCTTCCTGTCATTGAATCTTTCTACTAAACCTATTCGCCTATCAGCATAAGGCTCTCCGCCAAAGCCTGTCGGCTTATGAGGCTGTCGCCTCAAACTCCACTAAGCTTTTTAAAAAAAGCTTAAGCAAAAACTTTTGTGTTTGTGTGTTTATAGTTTGCCGAATTGCTGTGTTTTATTGATTTGCCCAAAGTTACCCATACCAAAAATACAGGTTGTAGTTTGCCACAGTGTATGAAATATGGTTTAACTTCACTTGTTAAGCACTTGACAATATAAGCTATTAGCCGTATAATTCTTAAAGTAATCATGCCACTATTACAAAAAATAAATATTTTTTTAAGGGAGTGTCTACTTTGGAAAATAATCAAATAGTTAAAAAATGGCTAGAGTCCTTTGGGAAAAACGTTCCTGATAGTATAATTAAAAATCATGTCACCTCTTGTGGCAATCATTTGTGGCATATTTTCACATGGGGAGAGGTTTCTTGTATAGAGGGCGACACTGCAAATTCTGCATTTGACAAACTTCATTATCATAAAGCAATAAAATTTTATGGTGGGTATTCAGCAGAAATTACAAACATATCAACCATTAACAAAGTAACTTCCGCTAAAATTGATAAAGAGCGACATACCGATGTCTATATCGTTGCTAAAGATTTTTCATGGACATATGTTCATACTCACGAGTCGGATTGTGGTCCATATTTCTACACGATAAAATAGTCTGATTTTTTTCACAGTACGCAAGTACATACCTTTTTTGTTGTTTTATTCATTTGCTATTTATTCGTTGTTTTTAATTTATTTACATACATTTTTAAAAAATACAGAAATAAGCTTTAAAATAAACATTTCCACCTCCGAAATTATAGGTGATTTTTTCTATCTATAATACAATGAGATACCATAACTTATATTGGCTGATTTTTTGTAAAACCTTATATATTTATCTTCTACAAATTTTATGCTGTTACTCAGCACAAAATCTCTTAAATTTAACATTCCTTTAGTATAAAACAAGAATTATAGTCAAAACTAAATTCGGAGGTGTTAAACTTGATAAAAAATTATAAGGCAAACTCAAAAATCGGCAAATTCTTTAAAGGGAAAGGCTTTTACGTCGCTCTCGGTTTAAGCTTTCTCATGATTGGTGCTGCATCTTTCTTTGCATACAATCAAACTGCCGATAAATTAAGCAGTCAACTAAGTTCAATCTCAGGAAGCACTACATCTAAACCCAAAACCGATTCATCTTCTGATTACGAAGACGTTGTCGGAAATCAAAACAGCATACCCAAAAATACCCCAACTACTACCCCTAAGGTTGTTGAGGATGCAGTAAAGGTTGTTCCACCAGTAACCTCTGAATCTGCCCCACAGCAAACCGAACCACAAGCAGAAGACGTAGCCGCAGCACCTGTTGCTATGCCCATTGAGGGTGAAGTTTTCTACCCCTTCAGCGACTCGGAACTTGTGAAATCCAACACAACTGGAGTATGGCAAACTCACAACGGTGTTGATATCGCTGGCAACTTAGGCGATGAAATCAAGGCTATGACTAGTGGTACTGTTCTTGAAGTCAATGAAGATTCACTTTGGGGTGTATGTATTACTATCGACCACGGAAACGGCATAACAGCAAGATACTGCAACCTTAACAAAGGCGTTACAGTTCAAGCAGGCTCTGAAGTTGATGCTGGCACTGTAATCGGTGCAATTGGTGACACTGCCGAAATTGAAAGTGCTGACGCTCCTCATCTTCACTTTGAAGTATTAAGAAACGGGCAGTATATCGAACCAATTGAATTTATCGGAATAGGTACTAATTAGGGCGAATTATATTCGCCCTTACATATTCTTATTATAACTTAAAAATAATCAAGAAAGCAAATCTTTCTTGATTATTTTTTTATTATTAAATTATTTCAATAATTAAACAAGCTTGATAATTGCCATTTCTGCAGCATCACCACGACGTGGTCCTATCTTAATGATTTGTGTGTATCCACCATTTCTCTCAGCATAGCTTGGTGAAATTTCATCAAATAGTTTCTTAGCAACGCCCTCTTTTGTAACGTACGCTAATACTTGACGCTTGGAGTGCAGGTCATTGCTTTTACCAATAGTTATCATCTTTTCAGCAACAGCTCTTACTTCTTTTGCTCTTGTTACAGTCGTTTCTATCTGACCATTTTCAAGCAAATAAGTAACCATAGCTCTTAGCATAGCTTTTCTATGATCCGTTGCCCTGCCCAGCTTTCTTGTACCCGGCATTGAAATCACTCCTTTTTCTTATATCAGAACAAAGAAGATTTGATTGTCTAGCAATCTCTCCTCTGTTCCAAGTAAAAACTTTTTATTCTTCCTCGGAGCTTAACTCAAAACCTAATGAATTTAGTTTTTCCTTAACCTCATCAAAGGATTTCTTTCCAAGATTTCTTACCTTCATCATTTCTTCTTCAGACTTACTTATTAAGTCTTCAACTGTGTTTATCCCCGCACGCTTTAAACAGTTAAATGAACGAACTGATAAGTCAAGTTCCTCAATGGTCATCTCAAGGATTTTTTCTTTACCTTTATCGTCTTTTTCAACTAATATTTCAGCTATACTTGACTCATCTGACAAATCAATAAATAGCTTTAGATGCTCGTTGAGGAGATTGGCTGCTTGTGATAAAGCTTCTTTTGCGGAGATTGTTCCATCTGTCCAAACTTCTATTGTAAGCTTATCAAAGTCGGTAACCTGCCCAAGACGAGTGTTTTCCACCTGGTAGTTTACCTTTAAAACAGGAGTATAAATGCTGTCAACAGCCATAACATCAATCGGTAAGTTAATTGCCTGCTTATTACGTTCAGCAGAAACATAACCTCGACCTCTATCTATTGTTATTTCCATATATAGCTTAGCATCTTTACCCAATGTTGCGATATGCATTCCCGGATCAAGTATATCTACCTCAGAATCAGTTTTTATATCTCCAGCCGTTACTTCGCATTCGCCTTCGGCTTCAATATATATTGTCTTTGGACCTTCTCCGTGAAGCTTTGCTGTTAAGCCTTTAATGCTGAGGATTATTTCTGTAACATCCTCTTTAACTCCTGGTACAGTTGATAGTTCATGACGTACCCCTTCTATTTTCACAGAAGTTACCGCAACACCCGGCAACGATGATAGCAACACACGTCTTAGACTATTCCCAAGCGTTATACCATAACCACGCTCAAGTGGTGATAAAACGAATTTACCGTATTTGCCGTCACTTTTCAGCTCGACTGTTTCTATTTCGGGTTTCTCTATTTTTTCAAGCATAAAAAACCTCCTGTTACGCAACAATTATTTTTAATGTACAAATCTAATCGCTTCTTATAGCCTAATTTATACATTATAACCCTTGTTCTACACCCTGTCATTATTTAGAATACAACTCAACAACTAAATGCTCAGCTATTTCGTAATCTAAATCTTCCTTTATAGGCATACGACTTATCTTAGCAGAAAGGTCTTCCTTGCTTACTTCAAGCCAAAGTGGAATTACTCTACTATTTACAGATTCAGCAATTTCCTTAAACTTAGGACTGCTCTTGCTGTTATCTCTTAATGTAACTATATCTCCAACTTTAATTCTGTATGAAGGAATATCAACCCTGCTACCATTTACATTGAAATGTCCATGAGTAACTAACTGCCTTGATTCTCTACGAGTTGTTGCTAATCCCATTCTGTAAACAACATTATCAAGTCTTGATTCAAGACAAGTAATTAGGTTTTCACCAGCCTTACCTTCCATCTTTTCAGAAATCTCGAAATAATGAAAAAACTGCTTCTCAAGAACTCCATATATGAACTTTAATTTTTGCTTTTCCTTCAACTGTAAACCGTATTCAGAAATCTTCTGTCTTTTATTAGCTCCTGGATTACGCTTGCTTTGCTTAGACAAGCCCATTACTCCTGGACTTAATCCTAAAGCCTTACATCTTTTTAAAATCGGCTCTCTATTAACAGCCATAAATACACCTCCCGTTAAAATTAGACACGACGTCTCTTTGGGGGACGACATCCATTGTGTGGAATTGGAGTTACGTCTTTTATCATACGAACTTCAAGCCCTACTGTCTGCAATGCTCTGATTGCAGCTTCCCTGCCTGAACCAGGACCTTTTACATAAACGTCTACTGATTTCAAGCCGTGTTCCATTGCTGCCTTAGCTGCTGTTTCAGCCGCTGATTGTGCAGCAAATGGTGTTGATTTTCTTGATCCTCTGAAACCTAGTCCACCTGCACTTGCCCATGAAATTCCGTTTCCTTGAGTATCTGTTATTGTTACAATTGTGTTGTTGAAAGTGGATTGAATATGCACAGCTCCGCTTTCGATGTTCTTCCGCTCTCTGCGTCTTCTAACAGAAGTTACTTTACTCTTTTGTTGTGCCAAATTTCAACCCCTCCTTACTTCTTCTTATTAGCAACTGTCCTAATCGGACCTTTACGAGTTCTGGCATTTGTTTTTGTTCTCTGTCCTCTTACAGGAAGTCCTCTGCGATGACGAATTCCTCTATAACAGTTGATTTCGATAAGTCTCTTAATATTAAGAGCTACTTCCCTACGCAAGTCACCTTCAACTGAACAGTACTTATCGATGTATTCACGCAATTTTGCTACATCTTCTTCTGTTAAGTCTTTAACTCTTGTATCAGGATTAATTCCTGTTCCATTTATAATCTTAGTAGCAGTTTTCTGACCTATTCCAAAAATGTAAGTCAAACCTACTTCAATTCTCTTATCCTTTGGAAGGTCTATACCAGAGATTCTTGCCATTAATTACACCTCCATATAAAGCTTTCACTTGACATATCTTGTCTTATGATTAGCCCTGTCTTTGTTTATGCTTTGGATTTTCGCATATAACCCTAACTTTACCTTTGCGCTTAATAACCTTGCATTTTTCGCAAATTGGTTTAACCGAAGGTTTTACTTTCATTGAAAATACCTCCCTTATAAGTTTTTGAAGGCATACATTTAGACCTTCTTAGCCTAACCTTCAAATTTATCACTTATTTTGATCTCCAAGTAATCCTACCCTTTGTTAAATCGTATGGTGACATTTCAATCGTTACTTTATCACCTGGAACAATACGAATATAGTTCATTCGTAGCTTTCCCGAAACATGAGCTAGAATTTTGTGACCGTTTTGAAGTTCTACTTGAAACATTGCATTTGGCAATGCCTCCAAAATTGTGCCTTCTATTTCTATTACATCTTCTTTAGACAAAATTACTCCCTCCATCATCTGTTGTGTTGTGTTGTGAGTACTCATTTAACATTTTTCTTAGCTTTTTATCAGTTAATTCGGCCATTTCAATCACAGTATTGGTAATTCTTAGGTGTTTTAAACTCTTTTTTTTCGGAGTGTAATATTTTCTGCTTTTTCCGTTAACTATATACGCAAAACTGGATTCAACATCCTTTACTACAAAAAATTTACCTTTGTCCCGTCCTGCAATTGCTTTGACTACCATTCCTCTTTTAACATCCACAATTTACTCCTCCGATTTTACGGTTGTGTTAATATAACCGCACCATCTGGTGTAATTGCAACTGTATGCTCAAAATGTGCAGACAGTGAACCACTTTTTGTTACCACAGTCCAACCGTTTCTAAGAACATTAACATCTTCACCAGTGATATTTACCATAGGCTCTATTGCAATTGTCATCCCAGACACTAGTCTTGGCCCATGTCCTGCCCTACCGTAATTAGGTACCTCAGGCGATTCATGTAGTTGCCTTCCGACTCCATGTCCACAATACTTTTTAACAATAGCATAACCTCTTGAGACACAATACTCCTCAATTGCGTGAGCTATATCTCCCACTCGTGCATCAACCTTTGCTTGTTCAATCCCTACATACAAGCTAGCCTCTGTTACTTCCATAAGCTTTCTTGCTTCATCAGAAATTTCTCCAACCGCAAATGTTGCACAAGTATCACCGTGAAAACCATTAATGCATGCACCCACATCAACGCTGACGATATCGCCATCCATTATTTTTCTCTTAATGCTCGGTATCCCATGAATAATCTCGTTATTTATCGAGATACAAGCACTTGCGGGAAACCCACCATATCCTAAAAAAGATGGCTTTGCTCCCTGTCCAACAATATAATTTTGAATAATTTTGTCCAGTGCGAACGTTGTCATTCCGGACTTTATGCTTTCGCCGGCTAATTTCAAAGCACTACCTGCTATTTTACCAGCTACACGCATCTTTTCCAAATCTGTTTTTGATTTTATGCTAATCATTTTTACCATCACCCACAGCTTCAAGTGTAGCCTTTGAAGTATCAGCCAATTCTTCCTGTCCGATTACTGTCTTAAGCTTTCCTTGCTTAGCGTAATATTCCTTTAAAGGTGCTGTTTGAGAATGATAAACTTTTAATCTTTCCAAAACAGTTGCTGGTTGGTCGTCCTTCCTGATTATTGTGTCTGCTCCACATTTATCACATTTTTCGCCAGCCTTTGACGGCTTATACTCAATATGATATGAAGCTCCACAATCCCCACAAACTCTCCTCCCAGAAAGCCTCTTTTGAATAGTTTCATCTTCAACAAAGATTTCAATAACCTTGTCAATTTTTACTCCCATTGCATCAAGTGCTTCTGCTTGGACAACCGTTCTAGGAAAACCATCTAAAATATAACCGTTTCCACAATCATCAGCAGTAATTCTATCCTTCAAAATTCCGATAACAATATCATCCGAAACCAACGCTCCGCTTTCCATTGCCTCTTTAGCTTTCAAACCATATTCAGTACCGTTTTTTACAGCCTCTCGAAGAATGTTTCCTGTTGAAATTTGTGGAATATTTAATGCCTCTGATATCACTTCAGCCTGAGTTCCTTTTCCTGCACCTGGTGCTCCCAATAAGATAAGATTCATTAACTTCAAGCCTCCTGTTTCATTTACTCTAAGAAGCCTTTGTGATGACGCATCATCATTTGTGACTCCAATGTGCGAACTGTTTCGAGTGCTACGCTAACAACAATCAATGTTGAAGTACCACCCATAGTCAAACTGCTTAACTCTTCAAAAATACTTCCAAATACCATAGGGAATACTGCAATAATTCCTAAGAATATTGCTCCAACAAGCGTGATTTTATTAAGAACCTTGCGAATAAATTCAGATGTTGGCTTACCTGGTCTGATACCTGGAATACCTCCGTTGTTTTGACGAAGATTATTAGCGATTTCTACTGGGTTATATTGCATTGAAACATAAAAGAAGTTAAATGCAATAATTAATATCATATAAAGTACCATGTAAACCCAATGTTCAGGGCTAAATACTTCTAAAAATTTAATATAAATTTTATCCCATGTTCCTGGATTTACTCTATCAGGTTGAACAAAAAGATATAGTGTAGCTGGCAACTGCATAAATGACATTGCAAAAATAATTGGCATTACACCACTCATCGCAACCTTTACAGGAATATGAGTATTCTGTCCACCATACTGTTTCTTCCCAACAACACGCTTAGCATATTGTATAGGAATCCTACGTTCAGCGTTATTCATAAGAACTATAAATGCAATCATAGCCAAGAATACAATAGCAACTAATGGAATGATAAAGAAGTATTTTGATGGATCGTTCTTAAACTGTGAAACCAACAATCCAATAGATTCAGGACCTCTTGCAATAATACCAGCAAGAAGAATCATTGAAACACCGTTACCAACACCCTTTTCGTTAACTCTATTTCCTAGCCAAATTATCAATGATGAACCAGCAACGAAACAAAATACAATTACAATTGCTGCAAATATTCCCTCACGACCTTCAGTATACTTAACTGCACCCATTTTATTTTTCAGCATGAAATAATAACCAATTGACATCACAAACCCTAATGCAAGAGCTACGATTGAAGTCACCTGATTGATTCTTTTCCTGCCCTCTTCACCCTCATGCGACAGCCTCTCTAATGGAGGTATTGCATAAGTTAGAAGCTGAATAATAATTGATGCGTTAATAAATGGCTGCACTGACATTGAGAAAATTGTAGCTTTTGATAAAGCTCCACCGCTTAATAGGTTTAAATATTCCAAAATGTTACCTGATGATGCCTGATTATCCATCCATCCTTTTATTTCATCAACTAAAAGGAATGGAACAGTAATCGCACTACCAACTCGGAATAAAACGATGATTAATAATGTGTATATGATCTTCTTACGAATATCTGGAGTACTCCAGGCATTTTTCATGGTCTTGAACACATTAAATCACCTCAGCCTTCCCGCCTGCCTTCTCAATTTTTTCTTTCGCAGTTTGAGAAAATGCAGCAGCATTTACAGTCAACTTTGATGTAATCTCTCCATTACCAAGAACCTTAACACCATCATCAACCTTCTTTATAACTCCCGCTGCTAATAAAAGTTCTGCATCAACAACTGTTCCATCCTTGAATTTATTCAAGCTAGAAAGATTGATAGTTGCATATTTTGTTGCAAACATCTTATTATTAAATCCTCTTTTAGGTATGCGTCTTGCTAAAGGCATCTGTCCGCCCTCAAAGCCGATTCTTACACCGCCTCCTGAACGAGCATTCTGCCCCTTGTGACCTTTACCTGCTGTTTTACCATTTCCGGAACCATGTCCTCTGCCTACACGCTTAACTTCTTTGGTTGAACCCGGAGCTGGGGATAATTCGTGTAATTTCATCGTGTGCACCTCCTTGCTTTATGCGTCTTGTACCTCCACGAGGTGGATTATTTTATTAATTTTACCATTAGTCTGCGCATTATCAGGTTGTGTTACAACCTCTCCAATTTTTTTAAGCCCAAGAGAATGTGCAGTAGCAATTTGGTCCTTTTTTCTTCCAATAAGACTTTTTACAAGCTTAATCTGCTTTGCCATTGTCATTCCCTCCTTAACCTAAAATTTCTTTAACAGTTTTTCCTCTTTTTGCAGCAACTTCTTTTGCAGAAGTGCAATTTGTCAAGCCTTGAATTGTTGCACGAACAACGTTGCATGGGTTGTTAGACCTTAATGACTTTGTTCTTATATCCTTAATCCCAGCCATTTCTATAACCGCACGAACAGGTCCGCCAGCAATAACTCCGGTACCGGGTGCTGCGGGCTTCATTAAGACTCTGCCTGCACCGAATACACCAATTATTTCATGTGGAATTGTAGTGCCTCTTAGAGAAACCTTAATTAGATTTTTCTTCGCATCTTCAATCCCTTTGCGAATTGCATCTGGCACTTCACCTGATTTACCCAAGCCAAAGCCAACAATCCCATTACCATCGCCAACTACTACTAGTGCGGAAAATTTCATTATACGTCCGCCCTTTACTGTCTTAGCAACACGATTAATGGAAACAACTCTTTCTGCAAGTTCGAGTGTTGAAGCATCTATATTAGCCAAAGTGCATACCCTCCTTTTTTAGAACTTTAGTCCGTTTTCACGAGCTCCTTCAGCAAGCTCTTTTACACGTCCGTGATAAAGAAAACCGCCTCTGTCAAATACAACAGTTGCTATTCCTTTTTCAAGTGCAATCTTAGCAATCATTTCGCCAACTTTTTTTGCACCTGCTGTGTTTCCGCCACTTTCGCCAAATTCCTTTTGGAGACTAGAAGCGGATGCAAGAGTAACGCCGTTTACGTCGTCAATGATTTGTGCATAAATGTGATTTGCTGAACGAAATACATTAAGACGTGGACACTCAGGAGTGCCTGATATTTTAGTACGAACTCTTGCATGCCTTTTTGTTCTGGCTTTATTACTGTCAGCCTTTTTTATCATTGCGTTTCACTCCTTTATTTACTTCTTGCCCTTACCGGCTTTTCCTTCTTTGCGGATTATACGTTCGCCAGCGTATCTGATACCCTTACCTTTGTAAGGTTCTGGTGGACGACTTCCGCGTATTTCAGCAGCAATTTGCCCAACAGCCTGTTTATCAATACCGCTAACTGTAATCTTTGTTGGTTGTGGCACGTCAATTGTAATACCATTTCCTTCTTCAAATATTACCTGATGTGAAAAACCAATGTTCATTACAAGCTTATTCCCTTGCTTTGCTGCACGATATCCAACGCCTTCTATTTCTAAGTTCTTTGTGAACCCAGTAACAACGCCATCTATCATGTTAGAAATCAAAGTTCTTGTAAGACCATGTAAAGCTCTGTGTTCTTTATTGTCTGAAGGACGTGACACTGTGATTTGTCCATCAGCAATTTCTATTATCATTTCATGTGAATACTGTTTTACCAATTCGCCCTTAGGACCCTTTACGGTTATCAAGTTGTTTTCATTTTTAACATCTACACCGGCAGGGACACTAATTGGCATTTTACCTATTCTTGACATCTTCGTGTCCTCCTTACCAAATAAATGCTAGTACTTCTCCGCCTACGTTAAGTTCACGAGCCTTCTTATCAGTCATAACTCCCTTTGATGTTGATATAACTGCAATTCCAAGCCCTCTTCTTACCTTTGGCATATCCATACAGCTTGAATATATACGTAAACCTGGCTTTGACACCCTGCGTAAACCTGTTATAACCGGTGTTTTATTGTCACCATACTTTAAAGTAATTCTGATTATACCCTGCTTACCATCCTCAATTACCTGATAGCCCTTAACGTATCCTTCATCTACAAGAATTTGTGTTATTGACTTCTTAATATTGGAAGCGGGAACGTCAACCGTGGCGTGCTTTGCTGTATTTGCATTACGAATTCTAGTCAGAATATCTGCTATTGCATCTGTAATCTGCATGCCGAATGACCTCCTTTTGTAACTTACTTATTACCAGCTAGCTTTTCTAACTCCTGGAATCTGACCATCATGTGCTAATTCTCTGAAACAAATACGGCAAACTCCGTATTTTCTAAGATACGCATGAGGTCTTCCACATATCTTGCATCTATTATATGCTCTTGTGGAATATTTGGGAGTCGCTTGCTGTTTTAATACCATTGCCTTTTTTGCCATTGCTTTATCCTCCCTAACTACTTAGCAAATGGAGCACCTAGCAACGCTAGTAACTCTTTTGCTTCCTCATCGGTCTTTGCGGTTGTGATAAAGTTTATATCCATACCTCTTACTTTATCAATTTTGTCATACTCTATCTCTGGAAAAATTAATTGCTCTTTTATACCTGTTGAATAATTTCCCCTACCATCAAATGAATTTGCATTTATGCCCCTGAAATCACGAACACGAGGAAAAGCAACATTAAAAAGCTTATCAACAAATTCATACATCTTTTCGCTTCTCAAAGTAACCTTAACGCCTATTGGCATACCCTCACGCAATTTAAAGTTAGCAACTGACTTCTTAGCTCTGCAAACAATAGGTTTTTGTCCGGTTATAATTGCAATATCATTTAAAATTGCATCTATAATCTTTGTGTTTTCCTTAGCTTCACCAGCACCAACATTTATAACTACCTTATGAAGTCTTGGAATTTCCATTACATTCTTGTAGCCGAACTTTTTCATCATAGCAGGAGCTACATTGCTAACAAAATGTTCCTTTAATCTAGCCATGTCGTTTCTCCTTTACTTAAATGATTCTCCGCATTTTTTACAAACACGTTTTTTAGTTCCATCAGCTTGAATTGCACGACCGACTCTTGTTGATTTATTACACTTAGGGCAAACTAGTTGCACCTTTGATGAATAAATCGCAGCCTCTGCCATGATAATTCCGCCAACCTGACCCATACTGTTTGGTTTTACATGCTTTGTAACAAGGTTAATTCCCTCAACTATTACTTTATCTTCCTTAGGGCTTACCTCAAGCACTTTACCTGTTCTTCTAGAACCGGTTTTGGTGTATTTATCCTCATACTTGCCTTTGAGCAATACAACAGTGTCACCGGTTTTTACATGAACCTTATTCATCTATGACACCTCCATTATAGTACTTCGGGAGCAAGGCTTAATATCTTCATATATTCCTTTTCACGAAGTTCCCTTGCTACCGGCCCAAAAATACGAGTTCCTCTCGGATTTTTATCATCTTTTATAATTACTGCTGCGTTTTCATCAAAGCGAATGTAAGTTCCATCTTCTCTTCTCAATCCCTTTGCTGAACGAACAATAACTGCCTTGATTACGTCACCCTTCTTAACAACGCCACCGGGTGTTGCCTTCTTTACAGAAGCAACAATGACATCTCCAATATTTGCATATCTTCTGCGGGTTCCGCCCAAAACTCTGATACACATAATTTCTTTTGCTCCAGTGTTGTCTGCTACATTTAGATAACTCTGCATCTGTACCACAGCGAGTTCCTCCTTTCAAAAACTAGAAACTTATGCTCTATTGCATAATTTCCTACTCTATACTTATCTCAGTTTTTATTAGATTACTTAGCCTTTTGGACAATGTTTGTTACTCTCCATCTCTTGTCTTTCGACAGCGGACGGGTTTCCATTATTTGCACTCTGTCGCCAATTTTGCACTCATTCTTTTCATCATGTGCCTTAATTTTAACAGTTCGCTTAATAATTTTCTTATAGAGTGGGTGTTTAACATTGTCTACGATAGCAACTACTACGGTTTTATCCATCTTATCGCTTACTATCATACCTACCCTTGTTTTTCTTAGGTTTCTCTCAGACATTAACTAAACCTCCCTTTCCTACTGTTGAACGCCAGACTTAATTTGTACATTATGAAGAACTGTCTTTATACGAGCTATGTCCTTCTTAACATCCTTAAGTCGAGCTGTATTATCAAGCTGATTTACGGCATGCTGGAAACGGAGAGCGAAAAGCTCCTTCTTTAAATCAACTAGCTTTTCATTCATCTCATCAATTGATAAATCTCTAATCTCAGACGCTTTCATTTTGCTCCCCTCCTTCTGCTTCTTTTTCAATAAACTTGCATTTGACTGGAAGCTTGTGCATTGCGAGTCTCATAGCTTCTCTTGCTACACTCTCTTCTACACCTGCTATTTCAAACAAAACCCTACCTGGCTTAACAACTGCTACCCAATACTCTGGTGATCCTTTTCCTGATCCCATTCGAGTTTCAGCTGGCTTTTCGGTAACAGGCTTATCTGGAAATATCTTTATCCAAACTTGACCGCCACGCTTGATATAACGTGTCATTGCAATACGAGCAGATTCAATCTGGTTTGATGTTATCCATGATGGCTCTAGTGCCTGTAAGCCGTATTGACCATTAGAAATAGTGTTACCTCTTGTTGCCTTACCTGTCATACGTCCTCTATGAACTCTGCGATATTTAACTCTTTTTGGAAGCAGCATAATTGTTACCTCCTACTCTTTGATTTCTTCTTGGCTTTGGCTTTTCTACCTCAGTTGTGCGAGCCTCACCCTTTAGAACTTCACCCTTATATAGCCATACCTTCACACCAATAAGTCCGTATGTTGTATGTGCTTCTGCTGTACCATAATCAATATCAGCTCTTATGGTTTGCAGTGGGATTGTTCCCTCATTATAGCTTTCTGATCTAGCGATTTCTGCACCGCCCAAACGACCAGCTACTCTTGTTTTTATACCCTTTGCCCCTAAACGCATTGATCTTCCAATTGACTGCTTCATAGCACGTCTGAATGATACTCTGTTTTCAAGGTCAAGTGCAATCTTTTCAGCAACTAGCTGTGCACTCAAATCAGGTGACTTAACTTCAACAATGTTTAAAGAAACATTCTTGTTGTTCATCATTTTTACAAGCTTTACTCGAAGCTTTTCAATCTCTGTGCCACCCCTACCAATTACAATACCAGGCTTTGCACAGTGAATGTGGATTCTAACTTTATCAGCGAAACGTTCAATCTCAATTCTAGGTACGCCTGCAGAATATAGAGTTTTCTTGATGAAATTACGAACGTTATAGTCCTCAACAAGAGTATCGCCAAAATCTGACTTATTTGCAAACCAGCGTGAATCCCAACTCTTTATAACGCCGACACGAAAGCCGTGTGGATTAATTTTTTGGCCCATAGTTTACCTCCTCTTGGGATTATTCTTTTTCTTTAAGAACAATTGTAATATGCGATGATCTCTTTAGTATACGAAACGCCCTGCCTTGTGCCCTTGGCATAATTCGCTTCATTGTTGGTCCCGGACAAACGAAACATTCTGAAATATAAAGGTTATTTACATCCATATTGTTATTGTTTTCTGCGTTTGCCATAGCGGACTTCAAAAGCTTTTCCAAAGGTTCGCAAGCAGCTTTCGGTGTGTATTTCAAAGTAGCCAAAGCCACTTCAGTTGATTTATTTCTGATCAAATCAAGAACGATTTGCACCTTTCGAGGGGATATACGAATATTCCTCAAAATTGCTTTTGCTTCCATTTGAACTCCTCCTTCCGCTATTTCTTTCCGTTGTTAGATACTCTTGAACCTGCATGACCTTTATAGGTTCTTGTTGGCGCAAATTCACCTAACTTATGACCTACCATATCCTCTGTTACATATACAGGAACATGTTTGCGGCCATCATGGACGGCAATAGTATGTCCAACGAAATCAGGGAAAATTGTTGATGAACGGCTCCAGCTTTTCAGAACTTTCTTTTCTTCTGCTTCATTCATCTGCATAATTCTCTTCAAAAGCACCTCTTGCACATAAGGGCCTTTCTTGACGCTTCTGCTCATTTATTCATCTTCCTCCTTTCGCTTTACTTACTACTTCTGCGTTTTACGATATATTTATCAGATTGGTTCTTCTTCTTACGAGTCTTGTAACCTAGTGTAGGCTTGCCCCATGGTGTAACTGGACTTGGACGTCCGATTGGTGCTTTACCTTCACCACCACCGTGTGGGTGATCACAAGGGTTCATTACAGAACCACGAACTGTTGGACGCCATCCCATGTGACGTACTCTGCCAGCTTTACCGTAGTTTACGTTTTCATGATCGATATTACTTACATGACCAATAGTAGCTCTACAGTTAATTGGAACTTTTCTTAACTCACCTGATGGAAGTCTTAGTAAAGCGTGTTTGCCTTCCTTAGCCATAAGCTGAGCTGAGTTTCCTGCTGAACGAACTAACTGTCCGCCTCTACCAGGATACATTTCAATATTATGAATAAATGTACCAGTAGGAAGATTCCCTAATTCCTTAGTATTACCTATCTTAATATCAGCGTCTGCTCCTGATCTTATAACATCTCCAACCTTTAATTCGTGTGGAGCTAAAATATAACGCTTCTCGCCATCTTCATATTTCACTAATGCAATATGTGCTGAACGATTTGGATCATACTCTAGTGTCATAACAGTTGCATCCATGTTATCCTTATTACGCTTAAAATCAATTATACGATATTTTCTTCTTGCTCCGCCGCCTCTATGACGAACAGTAATTCTGCCGTAGCTGTTTCTGCCTGAATTCTTTTTCATTGGCTCAAGCAAGCTTTTCTCTGGAGCAACCTTCGACAACTGTGAGTAATCAGTACAAGTCATCTGACGACGTGATGGCGTTGTCGGTTTATAGGTTTTTATTGCCATTTGTTTCACTCCTTAAAATGCGTTTTTGCGGGAGCATTACTCCCATACTTTTTTACAGATGAGTTTAGTGCAAGCTATCAAAGAATTCAATAGTACCCTTCTTGTTTTTGCTATCTGGTTCAGGATTAACTGAAACTATAGCTTTTTTCCAATCAGGCTTCTTACCAATAAATTTACCTACACGCTTTGTACGCCCTTTGCAATTCATTGTATGAACCTTCGTAACTTCAACATCAAAAAGCTCTTCAACTGCCTTCTTGATTTCCTGCTTGTTAGCGGTTTTTGCTACCTTGAAAGTATATTTACTTTGCTCAAGGCAGTCAACACTTCTCTCTGTAATAATTGGTTTAATTACGATATCCTGTGCTGCTTTCATTATGCATACACCTCCTCAATTTTCCCAATTGCGGATTTAACCACAATAAATTTATCATAATTGAGTATATCGTAAACATTTAGTGTGTTAACCACTGTTGTTTTAATTCCTGGAATATTTGATGCACTCTTAATTATCTTGTTGTTTACCTCTGGCATTACAATAAGTGCTTTTCCATTGATATTCAAAGAATTAAGCATGTTTACCATTGTCTTTGTTTTATAATCATCCATCTGCAATGTATCTAAAACAATCAAATTATTATCCTGAAGCTTTGTGGAAAGAGCAGACTTCATAGCTAGTCTTCTTACTTTCTTATTCAATGCGTATCTGTAATCTCTAGGCTTTGGACCTAAAGCAATACCACCATGATACCATTGAGGAGCACGAATCGAGCCTTGTCTTGCATGACCTGTTCCCTTTTGCCTCCATGGCTTTCTTCCTCCACCTCTTACCTCTGTACGAGTTAGAGTTGACTGAGTACCCTGACGTTGATTTGCAAGATAATTTACGACCATAGCGTGCATTACAGCTTCATTAGGAGTAATTCCAAAAACAGCATCAGAAACCTCTGTTTCAGAAATCTGTTTGCCATTCATATCAAATACTGCAACCTTAGACATCTACGTTTCCTCCTTCCATTAAGCCTTCTTGACACTATTTATGATGCAAACCACTCCGCCGTTAGGCCC
The DNA here is from genome assembly GCA_964610805.1 of uncultured Oscillospiraceae bacterium. GTDB lineage: Bacteria > Bacillota > Clostridia > Oscillospirales > Ruminococcaceae > JAAYPV01. Next base: position 11,646 of record CAZSZG010000010.1, on the reverse strand, counting down.
AGGAATAGCACCTCTTAGTGCAATAAGATTATTTTCTACATCGACCTTAACAACTTCAAGATTTTGAATTGTTACCTTTTCAGCTCCCATATGACCTGGAAGTCGTTTTCCCTTAAATATACGGGATGGTGATGAAGCAGCTCCCAATGAACCAGCATGCCTTTGAACTGGACCAGTACCATGAGTTTCCTTTAGTTTAGCATAATTATAACGCTTCACTGTTCCTTGGAACCCCTTACCCTTGCTTGTACCACTCACGTCCACTATATCACCTATTGTGAATGTATCAGCTTTCAAAATGTCGCCTACATTAACTGCTGAACAGTCATTAAGTCTGAACTCCTTTAGAGTCCTCTTATATGCTGCATCTGCCTTATCGAAGTGACCCTTCATTGGCTTGCTAATGTTCTGAGCTTTTATTTCGCCAAAGCCTAGCTGTACAGATTCGTAGCCATCATTTTCGATAGTTTTCTTCTGAACAACAACACAAGGTCCAGCTTCTACTACTGTAACAGGGATTACTTTTCCTGTTTCATCAAAAATTTGAGTCATACCGATTTTCTTACCGATAATTGCTTTTTTCATGAGCTTTCCTCCTAATCAGGTTATTGGTTGACGTTTGCCAACATGACCTTCAGTGACTAGCACTGAAACATCTGCTTCTTATGAGCAGATTTCAACAGGTTATCTCGAAGTTATTTCAACTCCATAACGATATCTACACCTGCTGGAATTTCAAGGTTTTGCAATGCATCTGTTGTCTTAGCAGTTGGTCTGATAACATCAATAAGTCTTTTGTGTGTTCTCTGCTCAAACTGCTCACGGCTATCCTTATCCTTGTGTACTGCACGAAGAACTGTAACTATCTCCTTATCAGTAGGAAGTGGGATAGGTCCTGAAACTCTTGCGCCGCTTCTCTTTGCCGCTTCAACAATCTTACTTGCTGCTGCATCAACAACTGCGTGCTCATAGCCCTTGATTTTGATTCTGATTTTTTCGTTGACTGCCATTTTTTTCGCCTCCTAAAGTAATATTTATGGGGGCAAGGAATTGAGTTTAGTCAATCCTAATTGAAATGCCGTACACGCTACCGTGTGTTCTGTGTTCTAAAAATAAAAAATCTCGAAAATCCTACCATTTAAGGATTCCGAGCAATAAACAGACACAAGGGTATACTCCATGCATTCGCAAGATACATAAAGCACATACAGTGTTCATTATTCCATTCGCCCGGTTTAAAATCGGACATACTCCACGAAAATTACCCAGCATACCGCCAGCAACCTTTCGCTTCATCGCATATCTTTTGCAATCACGCTTGTATATTATAACACACACACTTTACCATTGCAAGCATTATTTAAAAATTCAATTGTAAACTTTCTGTGAACAAAACTCATACTCTGTTCACAATTTATTCATATATTAAATACCAAAAAAACAAGGGACAGCAGCTTACTGTCCCTCACCTTTTTAACTAATTGTTTACGCTAATATAATTCGCTGGATTATATGGTATTCCATTGCATCTCACTTCAAAGTGACAATGGTTGCCAGATGAATCTCCAGTTGTACCAACTCCACCGATATATTCGCCTCTTGTTACTGTTTGGCCTACCGAAACACTCAGCGAACTGTTATGTGCATAGACAGTTACATATCCATTACCATGATCAATTCTAATGCAGTTTCCGTATCCGCCTGAGTCCCAACCTGAATAAATTACTACTCCGTCTGCTGCAGCATATATCGCTGTTCCCGATGGTGCTGCAATATCAATACCCTTATGGTTTCTATTACTTCCAAATGTGTCACTAATGTAGCCACCGTTAACGGGCCAACTAAACTGACCATTTCCAACCAATGCGGTACTTGATGAAGATGAAGAAGGTTTTGCGGTATATGTTCCTACACCGATTTCCTCTGTAACAGGTTCTTTTGTAATCTGTGAACTAATAACTTCTCTTGAGATTTCCATGCCATCTACATAGTATACGTTTTCGACGTTTGTTTGCTCGCCTCTAACTCCCTTTGTAAGAACAGCTTTTTGTCCCTTATAGATTGTATTCGTTTCCACTTCAACTGAGCCATAATCAATATAATCAGTAGTCTGTAAGACTCTTGTATATTCTATCGGCATATAACTAACAGTTTTCTTAATTTTTAAAATATCGCCTGTAACACATGAATTAATAAGTTCTGGATTTAACGCCGTCAAATCCTCTAAACTCATATTGCATTTTTGTGCAATAACTATTGGTGTATCATTCTCTGCAACAGTATAAGTCGAATCTTCTGTGCGAGTGCTTTGCAGTTTCTTAGTTAAATCATCTTCTTTAGTAAGGCTATCCGTTAGGTAAATTCCCTTAACATAATCAACCTGCTTTTGAAACTTAATAACTGTTGCACTACCGCTTGTATCGCAGTTAGCAAGCATATTTGTAAGTTCCTGAGCAATGGCTTCCTTATTTGTAACCGCACCAATAAACTCATCATCAACATAAACTCCAAAGGCTTCTATTAATTCTGCATCAGAACTACTGAGCATCTTGTCAGCCAACTGACCAGAATTTACATATTCATCATTATTATTAATAACCTTCAACGAATATCTCGGAGTGAATTCTAATTCCGTACTGCCATCAACCTGAGCAATTCTTTTCTGAACCTCTTTGGTTGCCTCGTCAAAATCAGTCTCCTCATTAACAATTCCCATTTCCTCCCCGTTATACTGAACACTTAAACCATATTCAAGTCCCGACACACAATTGACTATTCCAATCAAAAATGCTACCGAAACAACGGGTGCTACATAATTAAACGCAGTTGATAAAATTCCTCCTGCTCCAGAATAAAATCTTCCAAAGCTTTTGAAAATTTCTTTTATGAAAGCTTTTTTGCCAAGCTTTTTTGCAATATTTAGATTAATTCTTATATCTTCGGCACATTGCTTTCGATTCGCAATAGGGCTTGCAAGTTTTTTTATCAAATCAACGACAAAGTCGCCAACCTTATCCATCACAACCAAGCCTTTATTCTTGAACCAACCACCCACGCCACCAAGCATCTTCTTGATTTTCTTAATACCGAGCATTAGCGTTCGTGTAATGCAAGTTCCGAGTTTTATCATACTTTTAGAAAAATTGTATTCAATCTCTTTGTATACTTCCTGCATTTTTTTAATTATAGCGTTCCTCTGGAAAACGTCTTTTTCTTTACCATCATCTTCAAGACGTTCGGGCTCCATTTTAACAGCTCCTTTCACATCGACCATTTAACAAATAATAAATACGCCGACCGTAACGCAATCGTTTTTCCCTTAATAATTGTTACAAATTAGTTACGTTAGTAACCATTATATCATTACTTTTTAAAATTGCAATGGTTTTTAACTAATTTCCATATTACAAGGAGCTTTTTTGGAATATCTCACAACTATAAATGTTTAAACTTGTTTATTATGCCAAGAATATTCTAACATTTCAGCTTTATAATCCTTAATCTTCCTTAACAAATCCTTTACATCTTCTCTCGCTTGCTCTAAATTATGCTCTTTATAGTTACCACATTCAATTTCTGTACTACCTGGAATTTCACCCTCATAAGACGCAATAAAACCAAAAGAATCCCTGACAAGCTTAATCGCATCCTCATGCGTCATATCCCTGACAAGCAAATAAAAGCCCGTTCTACACCCCATTGGTCCAACATAAACTATCTTGTCTTTATGCTCTGTATTCCTTGTGAATGTCGCAAATAGGTGTTCTATCGTGTGCATTGACGGAGTTTCAAGATATACCCCACCATTTGGCTTTACCATCCTTATATCATATGTGACAATATCTCCATCTATCCTTGAAATATACATTCCAACCCCTATGTATCTGTGGTCAACCTGAAAGCTCGCAATCTTTTCCATAATCATACTCCTTACAATATTTTAATTTTTCCTTATCCTTTATTACAAACTAGTAACAAAAAGATACTAAGTATAAATTTGTTATGTCTAAACTAAATTCACCATTTCTTCTCTCATCTTACCGATAATTTCTACTTCTTTATCAACTGATACATCAAAGAACCTCAACTTACCGCAGTGCAAAGCTTGTCCAGTAATTTCATCACTTAAACTGCCATATAGCTCATCGCCCACCAAAGGATGTCCTATGTAAGAAAAATGCACTCGTATTTGGTGAGTCCTACCAGTTTCAAGCCTTATCTCAAGCAACGTATACTTGTCATTGCTTCTCATTACATTATAATGTGTAACAGCTCTTTTTCCGTTTGGGCTAACGCAACGGAATATTATGGACTCCTCTGCCCTATCAATCGGAGCATCTATCACTCCATCTTCTTTTATAACCCCACAGGCTACTGCATAGTAAATTTTCTGAAGTTTCATCATGCTTACTGCATGGGCATTTTTAGCAACAGCACATAATCCAGAAGTATCTCTATCCAGTCGATTAACAGGGCGAAACGTCAAGTTCGGGTGCAGATACGCAAAATAATTCCCCAGCGTATCGCCCTGATGCTTAATAGACGGGTGAACAGGCATTCCAATTGGCTTATCGAAAACTATAACGGAATCGCTTTCATAAGCAATCGGAACATTTAGCGACGGATTAGCCTCTAAAAAGCTTTCGTCTTTCATAGAAAGCACAACTTCATCACCATTTTTCAGCATATCTATTGTACGAATATGCTCACCATTGCAAGTTATACCATTAGTTTGACTTTTCAGCCTTGACATCAATCGCCTTGACACGCCCTTTTCAGCAAGAAAAACCTTTGCCATAATCGGCTCGCTACATTCTACCTTGAACCTCAATATTTCCAACTTCACTTCTCCTCGATTTAACCTTTTCATTTTTAATCTGTTTTATAGCATACTCTGACGCAATATTTTCTGCAAAAACTGTTACCGACATCATTATTTTAGGGATAATAAAGGGGATTGTCACAATCAAAGCCATAAGGGGTAGGTATACTATATAAGATAGCAACAACTTTAAGGCTTCCATTTTCTTGCCCCTCATCAGCTTAAACGAAATACTAACAATCTCAAACGGATTATCCATAGGGTGCCTTATAAAAATATACGGTGCAAGCATTAAACCTAATGAAACTCTAATATAAAGCCCAAGAAAAACAACTGCCAGAATAATCAGCTGAACTGCTATATAAAGTATATCTGAATTTACATTATAATGTACTATTATAGTATACGCACCAAAAATCAAAAGGCATGATGGAATTAACGACAAAAGCTGAACCACCCACATTAATCCATATACAAGAATAGCTCTACTATTTACCTTAAAGCTTGTATATAATTGTATAACGCTATCCGATGTAAACTCATTCTTGCTTACTGCCTGTGAAAACCACCAAACTGCACCTGTTACTACTGGAACCATTGCTATAAACAAAAAGACTGCATATAGCATTTTAAATATAGTCCATAAAGTATTATTGCTTGAAAATAGCTGACTTATATCAATAGTATTATTATAAATCAAAATGGCAGTAACCATAATCTCAACCAGCTTGAATAGTATATATATTCCAAAGCAGGCAAAAACCACAACGAAAGCCTCCCAATACTTCTCCTTCATAGCAATCTTAGCTTTATATTTAATTTCCTTTATGTTCATCTATTAAGCACCTCATTTTTTATTATGTATATGTATGCGTTTTTTGAGAGTGCTATTGTTAAAATATAAGTATCAGCAACCAAACGTTTTTATACTATATATAGTATACCTATTCGTCAATTTCAATTTCACCATATTTATGTGGTATCCTACCGAGAATTTCAAAAGCCTGTGCCTGTTGCCAAAGCTGTGCTGTTACAAGCACCTCATACCCCTCACCAATATCGCAAGTAAGCTGATTAGGGTTATATTTAGGAATCCCAAAGCATGAAAGCATATTAGTCATCACGCCCGAATGAGTTACCACTGCACAATGCGTCAAATCCTCCCTCATCATATCCATAACGATTTCCTCCAAAGCTTTAAATGAGCGAAGTGAAAGCTCTGACAAGCTCTCTCCGTTCGGTGCTGAATTATCAATCCCACCCTTTAACCATTGCTTATAATCCTCACGATTAATTAGTTCGTCAACACTTTTTTCCTCAAAATCGCCAAAGTCAAGCTCCCGTAAATCGTCAACCAAAAGCATTTCCCTATGTGGAAAGATTATTTCAGCAGTTTCAGTACATCTTTTAAGTGGACTTGAATATACTCTCTGTACCTTAGGATATGTAAATTCATCTAACTTGTCCACTAGTTCAGTTTTCCCATCATCTGACAAGGAATAGTCTGTTTTGCCAATGTAAATTCCCTTATCATTCGCAATTGTTCTGCCATGTCTAATTAAACTTAATCTGTAACCCTTCATTTCTAATCTCCTTATATTGTCTTAATATTTTTATTATCTTATACATTATGTACTAATTTCTTGCTATAAATTCGCTATGTACATAAATTGAACAAAAATTATTAATTACTTATGTTAAACATTTTAATACTTAGCCCCTTTACAAATTATACTCAATGTTATATAATTTGTATTAGTATATAATTTTTCACTGTAATAAATTTATAACTTCTTCTGAATTAGCTTAGAAACATTGACGTTTTTTTATCAAACTATGATTGTTATATCATTTTTATTTTCTAATACTTAACCTACAAAAACTTTACGAGGTGTAATATGAATACCGAATTTTCAAAAATAATTACTCTGCAACGAAAAGAACGAAAAATAAGCCAAAAACAAGCTTCACAGGATTTAGGAATCTCACAGGCATTACTTTCTCACTATGAAAAAGGGATTCGTGAATGTGGGCTTTCGTTCTTGGTGAAAATTGCAAATTATTATTGCGTGTCATGTGATTATCTTCTGGGAAGAACTAATGAAACCGATAAAACTATCACTAACCCAGATGATGGTTCTGATTGGCATGATACATCAGCTAATGGTTCCATGTTTAGCGATGCTTTTCTTGCGTTTAACAAAAAGATAATAAATAACACAACAACCTATATTCTTAACCTTGCTCAAAAATCTGATAATAAAGCATTTATAAAGCCAGTATATTCTTACTTCATGCTATCTGCATATAAAATGTTTAGAACATTATATAATGCTAATCCACAAAACGACCAAAAGATTTTTTCTATTGACAATGCTATTGCTGAAGATATGGTTGACTCAATTATTTCCAAGAATCAAGCCTGTATAAAAGCTATGGCAAATTCAATTGAAATTGACGGTAGTAATTGTGATTTAGACATCGAAACATTACATATTACGGCAGAAAGCTTGTCGCATGAAAGTGAATATTCTTCTGCTTTATTAAACCTCATAAAATGCTGTGAGAAAGATATAAACAGTAAATAGCTTTTACACTAAAATAGCCTGTACATTATAATAACATCTTTTTAGTAAAATTAAAAGGGGTTTTTATCTTTTTGAAGAAATTTTACATATTTTAGCTTTGTAGTAAAATATATCTTGGAGGAAACTCATGAAAAAGTTAAACACAATTCATCTTAAAAACATTAAGGGTACTGAAAACTTTGAAACAGTACATCTACCAACACCAAAAAGGGTTAAACTGCCTATGCTTATGAGTATAGGTGATACTTGCACGCCATTTGTTAAGGTTGGTGATGAAGTTTTCGTTGGGCAAAAAATTGGCGATTCAGATGCTTTTCTTTCCTTGCCTATTCATTCGAGCGTTTCGGGAAAAGTAGTTGCAATCAGTGACTATTCGCTTGCAAACGGTAAAACTTGCAAAGCTGTTGAAATTGAAACTGATGGAAAGCAGACTATCTCACCAAATATAAGCAAACCTATTATATCAAGTAAGGAAAGTTTTCTTAACGCTGTGAGAGAAAGTGGCTCTTGTGGTCTTGGTGGTGCTGGATTCCCTACATATATTAAGCTTGATTCAAAGACTCCTATTGATACGTTAATTATAAACGCAGCTGAATGTGAGCCTTATATCACTTCTGATTATAGACAAATGATGGAAACACCTAATGATATTATTAACGGAATAAAGTTTGTTATGCAATGTCTTGATATTCCTAAAACTAAAATAGCAATTGAGTCCAATAAAGCAAAGGCTATTGAGTTACTCAGAAAGCTTACTGAAAATTCCACTGAAATAGAAGTAGTTTCATTGCCATCAAGGTACCCTCAAGGTGCAGAAAAGGTAATAATTTATTCTACAACTGGCAGAATTGTTGGAGAGGGACAACTTCCATCTGAACAAGGTGTTATCGTAATTAATGTTTCAACTGTTGCTTTTATTTACCAATATATGCAAAATGGTATTCCTCTTGTATCAAAAAGGATTACTGTTGAGGGCGACGCAATAAAAAAGCCTTGCAATGTTTTTGTACCGATTGGAACATCTGTTTCAGATATACTTTCATTTGCTGAGGCAGAAATGGACGAAATAAAAAAGCTTATATTCGGTGGTCCAATGATGGGCATGAGCATACATTCATTTGAAACTCCTATTGTTAAAACAAGTAACTCTGTTCTTGCTTTTAAAACATATACAGAACAGGTCGAATCAGCTTGCATACGCTGTGGACGTTGTATATCTGTATGCCCTATGAATTTAATGCCGACCGAACTTGAAAAGGCATATATACATAAGAATGTTAAGGATTTAGAACAGCTAAAGGTTGTACTTTGCATGAACTGTGGCTGTTGCTCCTACGCTTGCCCAGCAAATAGAAAACTTGCCGAATCTCATCAGCTTGCAAAAGCTTTGATACAAAAAAGATAGACTGTTATTCTTTATCATTATAAGCTGAAAGGATTTGATAAAATGGATAGACTTATTGTGTCACCGTCGCCCCATCAGAAAGATAAAATTTCAACGCAAAGAATTATGCTCTGCGTGTTAGCAAGCCTTTTGCCGACAGTTGTTGCTAGTGGAATTATATTTGGTATGAAAGCTATTCTTGTTATTGTAGCTTGCGTTGTTTCTAGCGTGGTATTTGAATACGGTTGCCGAATTATTATGAAGAAAAAGCAAACCGTAAGCGATTTAAGTGCTGTTGTAACTGGCTTGATATTGGCGTTAAATCTACCTGCTACTATTCCACTATGGCAGGCGATTATCGGTAGCTTTATTGCTATTGCAATTGTTAAACAGCTTTTTGGTGGATTGGGGCATAACTTTGCAAACCCAGCGATAACTGCAAGAATTGTGCTAATGCTTTCTTTTACAAACACTATGACAGAATGGGTTGAGCCGTTTTTCTATAAAAAGAATGAACTTGTATCAAGTGCTACTCCACTTGTTAAAGAATGGGTTAACGGTGAAATGCCATTTAGCTATAAGGAATTATTCTTGGGGACAACTGGTGGAAGTTTGGGCGAAACCTGTGCGTTAGCTCTGCTTATCGGTGGTGCTTACCTCATAATAAGGCGAATTATCTCCCCTACAACTCCTATCGCTTTTATAGGCTCAGTTGCACTCCTTACATGGATTTCTGGTGGAGATGTTCTCTATCAAGTCCTTTCGGGTGGTCTAATTCTCGGTGCGTTCTTCATGGCTACTGACTATGTTACTACTCCTGTTACAAACAAAGGTAAAATCGTATTCGGTATCGGCTGTGGCGTTATTACATTCCTTATAAGGCAGTTTGGTAGCTATGCTGAGGGCGTATCGTTTGCAATTCTGCTTATGAATATACTCACACCTTATATAGATAGATTTACAAGAACAAAACCTCTTGGTGCTAAAAAGCCACAAAAGGAGGTTGTGCAGAATGCTTGAGAAAATTAAAGCTCCATTAGTGCTTATGCTGATTTGTGGCATTATCTGTGGGTTGCTTATTGTCGCTTATGAGGCAACTTATGTTGATACAGCAGGAGTGCTTACAGAAAGTCTGCAAGAGGGCTTAAATGATATATATGGCGAAAGTAATGCTGAATATAAAATGCTGAAAAATGATGATGGAACTGTTAAAGCCTATGACGGAATAACCTCCATAATCGTTAATGATAACGGACAGGTTGCTTTTGAAATAATTGCTGATGGTTATGTAAAGGGTGGTCTGCATACCCTCGTTGGTATTGACGAAAACGGAAAGTTACAAAAAATAAGCATCATTGCTATCAGCGAAACTCAAGGCTTGGGTACAAAAGTTAAAGACAAAAGCTTTCTTGACCAATTTGTTGGAATTAATTCAGATGACTATAAAATTGACAGTATCACTGGTGCAACTTATTCATCAAAGGGCATAAAAAAGGCTGTCGATACTGCTATCAACGCTTACAATGAGCATAAGGAGGAGATTTTAGGTGAGCAACTTAAAGGAGTTTACTAAAGGTATTATTAAAGAAAATCCAACCCTAGTTTCTCTGCTCGGAATGTGTCCTACTCTCGCAATTACGACACAGGCAATGAACGGACTTGGTATGGGACTCGCAACAGCCTTTGTGCTTGTCTGCTCAAATATTGCTATATCACTCTTGAAAAATATTATCCCAAAAGCTGTAAAACTACCTTGCTACATCGTTATTATTGCTGGATTTGTTACGCTGATTGAGTTTCTTATGAAAGGGTATCTGCCAGAATTATATACAAGCCTTGGAACATTCCTCTCGCTTATCACCGTAAACTGCATTATACTTGGTCGTGCTGAAATGTTTGCTTGCAAAAACAAGCTTATCCCATCAATTTTAGACGGATTGGGAATGGGACTTGGGTTCACTCTTGCACTCTTTGCTATGGGTACAATTAGGGAAATCATGGGTGCTGGAACATGGCTTACAGGTACAAACTTTGAAGTAAATATTCCTCTTGACACATCTATGACTATTTTCATTATGCCAGCAGGTGGATTTTTCGTGCTTGGCGTAATTATTGCAATGGTGAATAAGCTTGCAAAGAAAAAGCCACCTAAGGAAATTGGCTGTAAAGGTTGTCCTAATTCAGCTGTATGTGGTGCAAATGGAGGTGGTGAGTAATGAAAACTTATTTTGTGATTATGCTTTCTGCAATTTTAACCGATAACTTTGTTCTATCGAAATTCATGGGTATCTGCCCATTTCTTGGAGTATCAAAAAAGCTGACTTCAAGTCTTGGCATGGGTGCTGCTGTAATTTTTGTAATGGCTTGTGCAACAGCGTTTACATATCCAGCATACACGCTAATATTAGAACCGATGGGGCTTACATACCTACGAACTATAATATTCATACTTATTATTGCATTATTCGTTCAGCTTGTTGAAATTGTTCTGAAAAAGTTTATGCCACCACTTTACAAATCGCTTGGAGTTTATCTTCCACTTATCACAACAAACTGTGCAGTTTTAGGTGTAACGCTAATAAATATTGACAATGAATTCAGCTTTATGGAGTCATTTGCAAACTCAATATTTGTAGGAGTTGGCTTTACGCTTGTGCTTATAATTTTTGCAGGAGTTCGCTCAAAGCTTGAAACTGCTGATATACCAGAAACATTCAAGGGAGTGCCATCAACATTAATCGCTGCTTCAATAGTAGCATTAAGCTTTATGGGCTTTTCAGGTTTTACTAGCTGAGTAGCAAGCCTGTCGGCTTATGGGGCTACTCGCCCCAAACCCCCGCCAATTTTTTGAA
>CAZSZG010000009.1:38115-39923 GCA_964610805.1 uncultured Oscillospiraceae bacterium | reverse complement strand
GTTTCTGTGAAAACAAACACCTTATTAGCATTCAATTGCATTGGATAGCTTTCCATGAAACTTCCATCTGATATAACAAAAACTTTGTCACCATCGCTTACTTTAGGCATATTATCGCAATAAACAACAGTTCTACCATATGAGCTATCAAACCAATCAACCATTATGCTAGTTTCGTTAATTACTTCGACTACAACTGCCTCCAGTTGAATATACGTTTTCTCCGTTCCTGCTGATGTAGATGTAATTGTAAAATCTGTTTCCGTTGTAGTTGCAAGTACTGCCGTGCTAGCTGAAGCGAGCATAGCTACTGACATCATTCCACACATAAACTTTTTGAACAAATCTTTGTTCGACATAAAAAACACCTTCCTTTTATAATAATTTTATTGAGGATTATATCTCCACAACTATCCCCTTACTATATTAACTTTGCATACCAAGAAAAGGTTTCATTAATTTAAAAAATATTTTCACTTTTCTGTAACTGCTTTGTTTCTGTTAATATATTCATAAAGATTTATGCTCCCATCGGAGTTATATGTTTTTTTGAGCTGTTCAGCCGAATTATATGCCTCTGAAAACTTTCCGTCCGATGACATGAGGTAATTTCCATACCACAACCCAAAAAATGACCACATAGATTTATCTCTGAACATATTGTCAATATTAGGCACAATGCCACATTCGCTTATAGCCAAAAGCTTTTTTGATTCAGTTACTTTATTAAGCCATTGATACTGCTCAACACGACTTCCAAAGTCCGTTTCTCCTGTAAGATAAATATCAAGTGACGCAATATCAAACAAATTATTACTTACGGTATATTCCTTGCCCTGCCCATTCCAAACCCAAATCAAATTATTAAGCTCATGGTAATAAGTCTGACGTGAATAGAGTAACTCCCAAAGCCATTGATAAGCCGTAGCTCCTGAACCACCCCACCAAAACCATTCGCCACCAGCCTCATGTAATGGTCGCCACAAAACAGTAGTATCATTATCCTGTAAAATTTTCAATTGTTCGGAAATAATGTCAATATCCTTAACTAGTGCATAACATTCAGCAGATATTTCACCATTCTTATATAAGTCATGAATTTCATCAAGACTTAGCATTGCAATATCTTTAGTGGTGACAGCCTTTGATAAATTAAAATCCGACGACGCTTTATATACGCTTGCTCTGCCAATAGGGGCATTCCAGTACCACATAAGTCCAACAATACCGCCCCTCTTATTCCATTCAATGCAAGCCTCAGTTTCCTTTGTATCACGTTGCCCATTAAGTGAATATCCACCAATATCCCCAAAACGAATTGCAGGATATTGTTCCGTCACATCATGAACAATCTCAAGCTCAAGATTTTTTTCACTTGACGCATACTGTCCCGTAATAATGCTCTTACCGTAACATTCAGTCAAATATTCCATCAACTCTTTTGTGGTTTGGTTTGAATTTTCATTGCAAAGATTAGGGCTTATATCATAGCTTATCTCATCAAGGTTTTTATTATCTGTAACCTCAATATAATCCAAATCAAAATCCCCGTCAACCTCCATAATAGAAATTTCAGTTGTCCCAGCCTCTAAAAACAAGCCATAAAACGTAGCCTTAATAAATTTATCCGTTTCATTATCCTTTATCTCAAATTCGCCAACTTTTTTTTCATTAACCATCAATGAATTCTTAACATTTTTATTTGATGCAACGCATAATGTAATATCATAATGCTGTGCCGTTGCAACGTCAACCATTACTTTTAATTTATTCTCATAATCTTTATTAAAACCACTCACATACCCATC
>CAZSZG010000009.1:26645-38015 GCA_964610805.1 uncultured Oscillospiraceae bacterium | reverse complement strand
AATTTAATTTTCTTCATTGTCTTCAACCTCTATAAGTTACTATATACTTCTTGCCTACTTCTGTGTTAATACATAAAACTTCATTGCCCGTACCTGTTCCTATTAATTTATCCTTACAAAAAACATCAGTATCTACATTAGTTCTTAGTCCGAATGAATTGCCACTAACTGATAAAACTTCAGCAGAAATCAGCTTATTATTCTCCCATTGTATACTAACTTCAAAGCCACCCCTTGCACGAAGTCCCTTTACCTCACCCGTATGCCATTCCTTTGGCAATGCAGGCAAGAGATGAATTTCACCGTTATGGCTCTGCATTAACGCCTCTACAATTCCAGCTACTCCACCAAAGTTACCATCAATCTCAAAAGGAGGATGTGATGCAAGCAGATTATTATTTGTTGATTTCGACAAAAGCTTTTGTATATTTTCAAAAACCATCTGCCCATCTAACAGCCTTGCCCAAAAATTAATAATCCACGCTCTACTCCAACCAGTATGCCCACCACCATGCACAAGTCTTCTAATAAGCGTTGCTCTTGCAGCCTTTGCAAGTACGGGATTTTCTGGAGAGATTTCATTTGACGGATACAGTGCAAAAAGCTGTGAAATATGTCTATGCCCAGCCTCAAAATCGCTATAATCCTCAAGCCATTCTTTTATCTGACCATATTTGCCAACCTCTATTTTAGGTAGCTTTGCAATCATACATTTTAACTTATCAGCAAAAGCCTTATCCTTGCCTAAAATTTCTGTGCTTTTAATCACATCATTAAACAAAGCTTTTATAATTTGTGTATCAATTGATGGTGCAATACAAAGACTTCCCTTTACTCCGTCATCTGTAATATAAGAATTTTCAGGTGATACAGATGGACAGGTTACAAGAGTTCCGCAAGCATCCTCAACAAGAAAATCAACGCAAAATTCAGCAGCTTCCTTAATCGTATCATACTTTTCAGCAAGGAAATCTAAGTCCTGAGTATATTCATAATGCTCAAATATATGCAGACATAGCCAAGCAGCACCCATAGGCCATATTGACGCAGGTGCATATATATCCTGTGGTGCAGTATCGCCCCAAATATCAGTATTATGATGGCATACAAACCCCTTGCAATTGTACATTTCACGAGCAGTTCTTCTGCCGTCCTCACGAATTTTCTCAATATGCTCAATCAAAGGCATATGACATTCAGAAAGATTACAGCTTTCAGCACACCAATAATTCATCTGGGTATTAATGTTAAGGCAATAGCGACTGCCCCATTTAGGACGCATATCCTTATTCCATATACCTTGTAAATTCATAGGGAGAGTACCTCTGCGACTAGCTGAAATCATAAGGTAACGCCCATAATTAAAATAAAGCTCCGTTAACTTATTATCATATCTAACACTGCCTTGGTCAGCTTCACCAAATCCATTATTACTAAGTCTTAATATCCTTTTTTCAGTTGAGCGTTCTGACTCACCCTCACTATTATCGCAGATAGAAAGACTTGTCCTATTGAAAAGCTCTTGATAATCTTCAATATGCCTTTCTTTCAATTCCGAATATTCACAAGACAAAGCATTCTGAACATCATTTAAAGTGCCTGTTACATAATCGCCCATGCGATACCCCGTTTGGACACCAACAACAAGCGTTACTTCATCAGCGTTATCAACACAAAGACTTCCACCAAGCGTATAAACCTTTCCACCCTTTGAAGTCGCTGATAATGCAGAAGAGAAGAAAACTCCATCAGCACTTCCACTACCAGCAGTTAAAATCAGCGTATTGCTGTTATATGGGCGATTATCATCGTAAAGGTTATCAACTCTGTCAAGCCTTGTAGATATATTTATTGAGGCTGGTTTATCTGCTGTAATATGTATTACAAGCACATTATCGGGATATGACGCAAAAACCTCCCTAACATATTTCACGCCACCTGAAGTAAATTCAGTTGTGCATACAGCATTTGTTAAATCAAGATAGCGTTTGTACCCGTCATATTTGCAAACATTTTTCATACTAATATACAAATCGCCAAGAGGAAGATAATGCCTAGAATCAGCACCAACTCCAGTCATTGTTTTCATCGCTAAATCTTCAGCCTCTTTTATCCTACCATCAAACAACATTGCACGAACATTATTTAAGTTATCACTAGCGTCAGGATTAATTCTATGTCTTTTGCCCCCCGACCAAATTGATTCCTCATTTAGGTTTATCAGTTCCTCATCAACCCTGCCATAAACCATTCCGCCAATTCTTCCATTTCCAACAGGCAACGCACTATTAAAATCTATTGCTGAACTTTTATACCATAAAACTGCGCTTGTATCCATTGCAGTTCCTCCATATATTTTATTTTTATTAATATCTGTTAAATCACTAGTTTTTTCACATATTTCAATGCTTATTTCTAGCAAATGTTTTTTAAAAATTCCCTTTGTATACCTTTATTAATATTATCATATTTTTCACATATTTACAATGCTTATTTACAAATTAATTCAGCTTTTTTATTAGACAATAAAACAATATTTCAAAAAGAAAAATCACTAATGAACTGATGTGCTATGATATATTTGATTAATTCTAGCTTTTGGTTTATAATAATAAATAACTTGAAGTTTTATGAGGTGGACTAGATGGAAATTGCCCTTGCGATATTGCTTTTATTTTTCATATATCTTGTCGTTGACAATAATAATCTTTGGATTACAAAACAAAATCTTGTTTTCGATACTTTGCCTGAAGAATTTGACGGAGTAAGAATAATTCAGCTTGCTGATTTGCACACGAAAACCTTTGGCAAAAATAATAAACGACTTATCAAGGCTGTAAAAAAGCAATCGCCCGACTATATTTTACTCTGTGGTGATATGGTTAGTCGTGACTGTGCAGATTTTTCAGCTATTGAGAATTTGCTTCGTGGCCTAGCTGAAATATGCCCTGTTTATTACTCTCTTGGAAACCACGAAATTGATATGTCAGCAGATATGAAAAGCGAACTTTTTACTGTAATCAAAAAGGCAAATGTTACTCTGCTGAACAATGAAACCAATACTATAAAAAAAGGTAAAAGCTCAATACGAATTGTGGGCGCATCGCTTTTAAGAGAAAATTATCGTTGCAAGACTGCTGGATATAAGAAACTTAGGGGTTATGAATTATCCGATTTAGATAATGCAATCGGCTCAAAACAGGGGTTTACAATCCTCCTTGCACATAATCCTTTCTTTGCTCAAACATATTTCAAATGGGGTGCTGATTTAATCTTATCAGGGCATGTTCATGGTGGCGTTATACGTTTGCCTTTCATTGGAGGGCTACTTTCCCCCGAACGAAAATTCTTCCCCAAATACTCTAAAGGAATCTACACCCGTTCATCATCTTCTATGTCAGTATCAAGAGGACTTGGCAAACTTAGAATATTCAACCCACCTGAAATTGTGCTTATAGAAATGAATAAAACTAATGATGAAACGTAATTTTTCCAAAAAGTACTATGTTTTAAAAATGAAATATTGGTTATAATAATCCTTGAAAAGGAGGATTTATTATGTCTATTTCTAATCAACAGTATGACCAGATGGTTAAAACTTCTTCACCCCCTTCAAAAAGCACGAGAAATATACCTATTGCTTTTTTAGTCGGTGGGATTATCTGTGCAATCGGACAAGTGGTGTTAAATATTTTTGAAAACTATAATTTTGATAAGGTATCAGCTAGTGCATGGGTTTCAATAATTCTTATTCTTGCAAGTGCAATTCTTACTGGCTTTGGCTTGTATGAAAAAATCGCTAATTATGCAGGTGCAGGAACTCTTGTCCCTATAACAGGCTTTGCAAACTCCGTTGTATCGCCAGCACTTGAATCTAAAACAGAGGGCTATGTTCTTGGTGTTGGTGCGAAAGTTTTCACAATTGCAGGACCTGTTATACTATATGGAACTGCGGCTTCTATCGTTTATGGGCTTATCTATTATTTCTTTTTATAGCTATGTTTTCCTATGAAAAAGCGGTTCAGACTATTGCCTGCACCGCTTTTGATAATTTTTCCATTAAAGCTCTTGAATTATTATAAAAAAAGGTTTATAATTTACTTAGACTTATAATAATTGAGATTGGATTGATTATTTATGCTAAGAGGAATACTTAATAACAAGGTTTGTGCTGAATGTAAATTCTGCTGTGCCTTTGATAGATACGATATTTGGGAAACACCACTACTTACTCCTGCTGTTGCTGAACAGGTGATTAATTTTAACCCCGATATAAGACTTATTAAAAAAGATAATACTTATAGCTTTAAAATAGAGGAATTAAACGAAGATGAGCTTTTTTACTGCCCTGTGCTTGACCATGATAAAGGCTGTGTCTTAGGGGAAGATAAGCCTTTCGATTGCCAAATATGGCCGTATAGAATTATGAACCTTAACGGGAAACGGGTAATAACTATTTCTCCTATATGCAATGAAATGTATCATTACCCGTTAAGCAAGCTAATTAGCTTTCTAAAAAGCGAACTGCTTGATAAAATAATTGCTTATGCTGACACATTCCCAGAAGCTGTTAAATCCTATGACAATATGTACCCAATACTTTATGTTGAGGATTAATTTTATCAATTTTATAACCAAATCTTACATTGTAAATTTTATAGCCATAATATAAAATTTATGTATAATTCGCTCTTAAAGGCAAACAATAGAAAAGCAACCCTGCTTATACTTTTTAGATTATATTTTTTGCCGTGTAAAACCATGTATCATATCAATGTATTTTGGAGGTATTATTAATGAAAGCTACTGGAATTGTAAGAAGAATTGATGACCTTGGGCGTGTAGTTATTCCCAAGGAAATAAGACGAACTATGAGAATTCGTGAAGGCGACCCTCTTGAAATCTATACTAGCAACGATGGAGAGGTTATATTTAAAAAGTACTCTGCTATTAACGAAATGTCCGATAATGCAACACAGGTTGCAGATATTATGTATAAGCTTGCTGGTTGTCCTGTTGTAGTTTTTGATAGGGACCATGTTGTAGCCGTTGCTGGTTTCCAAAGAAAAGAATTTATTGAGCGTCGTGCATCAGCACAGCTTGAGGATTTGATGACAAACCGTAAACAACATTGTGCTACTGGAGAAGATGACTCAAGATTTATTCCTGTTGAGGGGATTGACAAGGGTGCTGTTGCCTGTCATCCGATAATATCCTCAGGCGATGTTATAGGAGCTGTTGCTTTTATGGAAGCAGATGAAAACACTAGAACAGCTACTGATCTTCAACTCAGCTTAATTCAGGCATCTACCCAGTTTCTTGGGAAGCAGGTTGAAGGGTAGCTATAAAAATTTACACAGGAAAACAACACCCAAGCCTGATGGTTTGAGTGTTGTTTGATTTTATATTGCTTTAAAATGTCAATGTAATACTCAAGAACGGTTGAATTCATAACACAAGGTTATAGTTATTGTTGAAACTTTCATAGTATAATGATTGATTTTCAAAAAAAAATCTGATATAATGATAGTGTTAGTAAAGTATTGAAATTTAATTGTGGAGGTGCTTTCTTGGAGGCATTAAAGCTTATACCTGAATTTAAGGATTATATTTGGGGTGGTACAAAACTCCGTGATGAATATAATAAACAATGTGATTATGAAAAAATAGCTGAAAGTTGGGAACTGTCTTGCCATAAGGATGGTAATTCGGTAATTGAAAATGGTGAGTATTCTGGCTTTTCGCTTACAGAATATATCCAAAAGGTCGGTAAAAAAGTGCTTGGCAGTGCTTGTGATAAGTTTGAAAGCTTCCCTATTCTTATAAAACTAATTGACGCTAAGGACAACCTTTCTGTTCAGGTTCATCCCGATAATGACTATGCTTTGAGGGTTGAGGGTGAGTATGGCAAGACTGAAATGTGGTATATTGTTGATTGTGATGAGGGTGCAAGCTTGCTTTATGGCTTTAATGAAAATATCACAAAAGATGAGTTTAAAAAGCATATTGAATACAATAGTTTGCTTGAGGTTGCTAATAGCGTGAATGTAAAAAAGGGTGATGTGTTTTTTATTGAGGCAGGCACACTACACGCAATAGGCAAGGGGATTCTCATCGCTGAGATACAACAAAATTCTAATACAACATATAGAATTTACGATTATGGGCGAGTCGGCAATGATGGCAAGCCAAGAGAATTACATATTGACAAGGCAGTTGAGGTTACGGATTTATGTCCTGCTAAGGAATATCCTGAACAGCCTGTTGAAAAGTATGATGGGTATAATATGAAGTTGCTTTCTTCATGCGAATACTTTTCAGTATATAACATTGAATTAAAAAGCAAGGCTTTGCTTAATGCAGATAAAATCTCATTCAATAGTATGCTTATACTTGATGGTGAGGGAACGCTGAACGGGCTTGCTGAAAACAGTAACTCAATTTCATTTAAAAAAGGTGATAGTATTTTTATTCCTGCTGAATTTGGGGAATATGAAATTATTGGAAAAGCAAATATTATTTATACAGGTATTGGAATTTAAGACTTATTATATTAAAATTAATTTACGGAGGATTATTTATGAAGTATTATGTTGGAATTGACTTGGGTGGAACTAATATTGTTGCTGGGGTTGTGAATGATAATTATGAAATAATCGCAAAGGCTAGCACTAAAACAAACTGCCCTAGACCTGATAAAGAAATCGCTGACGATATGGCAATGGTTGCTCTTAACGCAATAAGCAACGCTGAGTTGACTGTTGACGATATCGAATGGATTGGAGTAGGTGCTCCTGGAATTGCCAATAATAAAACTGGTGTTATAGAATACTCCAACAATTTGGGCTTTGTAAATACTCCTATAGTGAAGTACATACAAAAACATATTAAGAAGCCTGTTTTCATTGAAAATGATGCAAATGCTGCTGCTTATGGTGAATTTGTTGCAGGTGCTGCTAAGGGTGCTAACAATGCAGTATGTATTACTCTTGGAACTGGTGTTGGTGGTGGAATTGTTATTGATGGTAAAATTTATTCTGGCTCAAATTCTGCTGGTGCTGAAATTGGGCATACAGTTATTTCCGTTGACGGTCCTCAATGCTCATGTGGAAGAAAAGGCTGTTTTGAGGTATTTTCATCTGCAACAGGACTTATTCGCATGACTAAAGAGGCTATGGAATTGAATAAAGACAGCCTTATGTGGACGTTTGCTGATGAGAGAAGTGGAAAGGTTTCGGCTAAGACTTCGTTTGATGGTATGAGAGTTGGCGATAAAGCTGCAATAGAAGTTGTGAATAAATATATCAAGTACCTTGCAACTGGTATTACAAATGTTATAAATATATTCCAACCTGATGTTCTTTGTATCGGTGGTGGTGTGTGCAACGAAGGTGATACACTGCTTTTGCCTGTAAAAGAATTGGTTGCTAAAGAGGTTTATACTAAGAACTCAGAAAAGAATACAGATATTGTTATTGCAAAGCTTGGAAATGATGCTGGAATACTCGGTGCAGCATTTTTAGGTCAAGCAAAATAACCTTATAAAAATATCAATAAACATTATAATTTAGGAGGATTTAATATGAGAAGTGATATGATAAAAAGTGGCCCTGAAAGAGCCCCTCACCGTTCATTGCTAAAGGCTTTGGGCGTTACTGATAGCGAGATGAAAAAGCCTTTTATCGCAGTTGTAAATGCTGCAAGCGATTATGTGCCTGGTCATAAGCATTTGCACGAAGTAGGACAGGCTGTTAAAGATGGGATAAGAAATGCTGGGGGCGTTCCTTTTGAGTTTTTTACAATAGGTGTATGTGATGGTATCGCAATGAACCACGATGGTATGCGTTATTCACTTTGTTCAAGGGAATTAATTGCAGATAGTATTGAAGTAATGCTTATTGCTCATCCACTTGATGGAATAGTTTTTATACCTAACTGTGATAAAATTGTTCCAGGTATGCTTATGGCAGCTTGTAGACTTAATGTCCCAAGCATTTTCGTTAGTGGTGGTCCTATGAGTGCTGGTAGGATTGGTAATAAAAGAGTAAGCTTAAATGATGTTTTTGAAGCTGTTGGTTCACACGCAAATGGCAAGATGAACGATGATCAGCTTATGGAATATGAAAACAACGCTTGTCCTAGCTGTGGCTCTTGTTCAGGAATGTTTACAGCGAACTCTATGAACTGTATTACAGAAGCAATCGGTCTTGCACTACCTAAGGCTGGAACTTCACTCGCTGCTTCAAGTGAAAGAATGCGACTTGCAAAAATGTCGGGCGAAAAGATTATTGAAATTGTTGCAAATGATATAAAACCTCGTGATATTGTTACTGAAAAGGGTATCGAAAATGCGTTGAGGGTTGAGAATGCGTTGGGCTGTTCTACAAATACTGTTCTGCATTTGACTGCAATTGCACATGAGGCAGAATGTGATATTAATCTTGATAAAATTGACGCTATTTCCAAAACTACTCCACAGATATGTAAGTTAAATCCAGCAGGAGAAATGTTTATTGAGGATTTCGATTTCTATGGTGGAATACAAACTGTGATGAAAGAATTAACTAAGGCTGGACTTATAAATACAGATACCATTACCGTTACTGGAACACAGGCTGAACGCCTTGCTAATGCTCCTGAACCCGATGGTACAGTTATTCATACATTAGAAAATCCAATCCGTAAAGACGGTGGAATTGCTGTTCTAAGAGGAAATATCGCTACTGATGGTGCTGTTGTAAAGCAGGGTGCTGTTGCTCCTGAAATGATGGTTCATAAGGGTACTGCAAAGGTTTTCGATAGTGAAGAAGACGCTCTATCGGCTATTATGGGTGGCGAAATAGTTGAAGGTGATGTTGTTGTAATCAGATATGAAGGTCCTAAGGGTGGTCCTGGTATGCGTGAAATGCTTATGCCTACTGCTACACTGGCTGGAATGGGACTTGACAAGAGTGTAGCACTTATAACTGACGGACGTTTCAGTGGTGCTACTAGGGGTGCTGCTATCGGTCACGTTTCACCTGAGGCTGCTGAGGGTGGAAATATTGGACTTATCAAGGACGGCGACATTATTAGCATTGATATACCTAATAAAAAGCTTGAGGTGCTTGTCGATGAGGCTGAACTAGAAAAAAGACGTGCCGATTTTGTTCCACTTAAAAAGGAACTAAAAGGCTATCTAAAGCGTTATGCAAGCCTTGTTACAAGTGGTGCAAAAGGTGCAGTGTTCAAGGACTAAAAGCTTATATAACAGATAAAAAATGCCCCTGTATCTTTTTCGATACAGGGGCATTTTTTTATACCATAAATTAATTCTTATGTAAAATTACACTTATTTTTTTATATACCAAAAATGTTATCGCAGACGAAAGAATTCCCTTTACCAAGTTAAAAGGTGCTGTTGCAAGTAAAACAAAGCTTTTTAAATCCTTTATTAGACCATTTTTTTCAGCTCCTTGCTCTATAAATTCTGTAATTGACCCTCCATAATAAATCCTACCGTAAGCTGGAAGTAAAACATAATAATTCATAAGACTTCCTACAATAGTCAATGTAATTGTGCCTACTATCAAGCCAATTAATGCAGTTTTTCTTGTTTTCTTTGAATGATAAATTAATGAGGCAGGCAAAATAAACGTACAGCCTATAACAAAGTTTGATAATTCACCTATGTAACCCGTTGATGTTCCGTTAAACAATGTATTTATAATAACCTTTAATGCCTCAATAATTATTCCTCCAACAGGTCCTAACGTAAACGCTCCGATAAGAACTATAACCTCACTTAAATCAATTTCATAAAAGCTAGGTGCAAACCATAACGGTATCTCAAACAGCATTACAACTGCTGCTAACGCAGAAAGCATACCAATAATACACATATTCTTAACCGTCAAATACCCTTTACTCTTCTGTCCAATTGTGTTTTCCATAATAAAACCTCCATAATTTTTATATAAAAAACCAAAGCCATTGATATATTATGAATGCAAAAAAACAAACACCCATAGCATAACACTATGGGCGTTGATATACTAGATAGAAATAATTTCACCTAGCACATTCAGTTTCTTTCATCCGGACTATACCGTCGGTCTTGGAATTTCACCAAAGTCAATGCGTAAACGCACTCGTGGACTCAGCTTTCGCTTTTACCACCGGTGGAGAATCTCACTCCGCCCTGAAACTTAATATTCTGTTTTAATCTAAACCTAAACCGATATTATTTTTCTTCCTTATCGGCATTTTCAGCATTTAATTCTATCTCATCAAAATCAAATTCAAGTGATTCACCACAGTTAGGGCAATCCATTGAACCTTCCTCAAGCATACCATCATCAATCAAGATAACATCATTGCAAGTAGGACAGGTAACTTCATAAAGCTCATCTTCATCAAAATCCTCATAATCATCATCGTCATCACAGCAACAATCACAATCGCAATCGTCATCATCATCGTCACAACACTCACAAAGAATTTCTTCAACATCGCCCAAATCAGAATCAATAATTTCAGTTAGTTCAGTTAATTCATCAATCTGGCTCTGTAAATCATCAACATAAACAACCATTCCCTGCATAACGTCAACCATCTGGACTAACGCTTTTCCCTCTTTTGTAGAATCGTCAATCTCAAGACCATCAATCAAACCTTGCAAATAGGACATTTTTTCATTAAGTTTCATTTAAAGCTCCCCCTCTTAAAGTTTGTTTGCGTGATAATTAAAACCACGCATTATCAACTGAATTTTACTATCCTTAACACAGTAAAAAAATCAGTTTTATGCACGTTCCATGTACTCGCCTGTTCTTGTATCAATCTTAATTCTATCACCTTGATCAATAAACAACGGAACTCTCACCATAGCACCCGTTTCAACAGTTGCTGGCTTAGTAGCGTTAGTAGCTGTATCACCCTTAAATCCTGGATCTGTTTCAGTAATTTCAAGTTCAACAAAGTTTGGTGGCTCAACGCCAAAAACACTGCCCTTATAAGAAAGAACTTTAACTTCCATATTTTCTTTTACGAAAGCAAAGCTATCACTCAAAATACTCTTGTTAATTGGAATTTGCTCATAAGATTCATTATCCATAAAGTAGTAAAGCTCATCATCACTATAAAGATATTGCATATCTTTTCTCTCTACATAAGCAGTAGGATATTTGTCAGAAGGATTGAAAGTTTTTTCAACCACTGAACCACTGATTACGTTCTTAATTTTAGTTCTAACAAATGCTGCACCTTTACCAGGCTTAACATGTTGGAACTCAATTATCTGAACTACGTTACCATCCATTTCAAACGTAACACCATTACGAAAATCGCCTGCTGAAACCATTATAAATACCTCCAAATAATTGCTATAAA
>CAZSZG010000009.1:0-26545 GCA_964610805.1 uncultured Oscillospiraceae bacterium | reverse complement strand
AAATAATTGCTATAAATCCTGCTATAAATTAGCACTGTCATTAATATCACTTTATACATTTTACAACAAATCTTAATATAATGCAATACCTAAACACAAAATAATTATATACAAATCAACTTTTTTGATGTTTTGTTCAGATTTATGCATGATTCTTCTGTTATAACCACCAAATCTTCTATTCTAACGCCGAACTTTTCAGGAAGATATATTCCTGGTTCAATCGTTACAAACATATTTTTCTTCAATAAAATTTCAGATATATGCGAAGCCGATGGCATTTCATGAATATCTAAGCCAACTCCATGCCCTAGTGAGTGACCAAATGCATCACCAAAGCCTGCGTCCTCAATAATCCTTCTAGCAGAGGTATCTAAATCCTTACCTCTTATGCCTGCACGAGCTGATTTAAGGGCATTTTCCTGTGCCTTCAAAACAATGGAGTAAACCTCCTCCATCTCAGCAGATGGCTTACCAACGCAAACAGTCCTTGTCATATCGCTATGATAGCCATCAATAACAGCCCCAAAATCCATCAATACAAACTCACCATATTCCACCTTTTTTTCAGATGGAACTCCATGTGGCATCGAAGTATTCTTCCCCGAAAGCACAATTGAATCAAACGAAATCGCCTCAGCACCACTTTTCAGCATTGCCCAATTAAGTTCAAGTTCAATCTCACGCTCCGTACGACCAACCTGAATAAAATCAAGTATATGCTCAAACGCTTTCTCAGCAATCCCCTGTGCCTGTGAAATCTTCTCAATCTCAAGCTTGTCCTTTATTATCCTCATCTTAGAAATAGCCTTACTCAAGCTGTCAGACGTGTCAAACTCACATTCACCAAGCTTTTTCTTATACGAATTCAGCTCACTTATCGTCATCTTATCAGCTTCAACAGCAATTTTCTTTGCACCATGCTTTTGAACTAGCTCCTCAATCTGCTTATAAATGCTATCCTGTTCAATAACCTCACAGCTTTTTACAGTAGCCCTAGCCTTTTCAATATATCTGAAATCAATAATAAGATATGCATTTTCACGAAAGCAAACCACCGTTCCAGCAGAAGACCTCATACCCGTAAAGTATCGGCGATTTTCAGCAGATGTAATCAACGCACAATCAATTTCATAAGGTAATTTCTTGAATATTTCTTCAGTTTTATACATTTTCTCACCTATTACTCAATACCTGCAATGCAAGTATATAGCTTTCTACGCCAAATCCACAAATACTACCAAGACAAACTGGTGCAATTACTGAATTTGCCCTGAATTCCTCCCTAGCAAAAACATTGCTAATATGCACCTCAATGCATGGAATTTTTACAGCAGAAATAGCGTCCCTAATTGCGTAACTATAATGAGTATATGCACCTGCATTAATTACTATACCATCAAAACCAAGCCTTGCAGCGTGAAGCTTATCAATAATTTCACCCTCATGATTAGATTGAAAAATCTCACATTCCACATTCATCTTTTCAGCACTGTCAATGATAGTATTATTAACGCTTTCAAAGCTTTGGTTGCCATAAACTCCAGGCTCACGTTCGCCCAAAAGATTTAAGTTAGGCCCATGAATTATCAGTACTTTCTTAGATGCTCCCATGTTTCGCCCTCCATTACTTTTAGTAATTCGTTAAATTTTACATTATATGTACTTTCGCCTATATATCTTTAGGCAAAAATAATTTTTCTGCTTTCCTCTTTATCTTAAAAAAGGTTGTTTTTTCATACTCAATCGGCTTAACATAGATACTTTTTATCCTTTTTAAATTAGCTCCAAGTATATCTGTAAATATTTGGTCGCCCACAACAGCAAGCTGTGAAAAAGGTATCTCCATTCGTTTTTGTGCCTCATTAATCCCCTTTGAAAGAGGTTTTAAGCCATCTGAAACAAATTCCAACCCAAGCATTTCTGCGAACGGCTTAACCCTATAACCGTGATTATTTGACACAATCATAATCTTAATCCCTGACTTTTTCATTTCATCAAGCCAATCAAGCACCCCGTCAGCAGGCTTTGGATTATCATGCGTTGTAAGAGTATTATCTAAATCGAGAATTAAACCCTTGAGATTATTATTTTTCAACATTTCAGTTGTTATTTCCAACACAGATTTCAACGCTATTGTCGACCTAAAAAGCATATTATAACCCCTCATATAAATAAAATATAAAGAAAAAGCGAGCATAACGCTCGCCTTAACCATTTAGCTTTTCACACGGCACATAACGCACCTAATGCGTCCGATAATTCGGACAAGTAAATCTTAGAATTTACGCTTACGAGCTGCTTCAGATTTTTTCTTACGCTTTACTGAAGGCTTTTCGTAATGTTCTCTCTTACGTACTTCGGCTATAACGCCGTCCTTTGCACAAGATCTCTTAAATCTTTTAAGAGCCGTATCCAAAGTTTCATTTTTTCCAATACGAACTTCTGCCACTTGTTTCCCTCCCTTTGCCGCTAAGACAGAGGTTTTATACTAAAACGTCAAAGCAATAAGCTAAAACGCCAGCTATCAACATCCTACCGCTTATTTAAGCAATACGCATTAATATGATATACTTTATTTTAGCATATCATATTTATATTGTCAAGGCTTTCTTAAAACTTTGTCATCTTGCAACAAAATTAACCAGTTTATTTGGTACATATATTTGTTTTATGATACTTTTGCCCTCTAACGCCTCTGAAATCTTAGTGCTTTTTATAGCAATTGCCAAAACTTCTTCTTGATTTGAGTTTACATCTATTAAAATTTTATCCTTTACTTTACCATTTATCTGAATTACAATCTCAACAGTATCCTCAACGCAGAGTGCCTCATCATATTTTACCCATATTTGCTGATTTAGCACGCCCTCATATCCGATAATTTCATACAATTCTTCAGTAGTATGTGGTGCAAAAGGATTTAGCATAATCAACAAATCCTTGTATTCTTTTTTGTTAATTGTACCAATTGTGTAAATATCATTCAATAAAGCCATCATCGTAGCAATCGCTGTATTAAACTTCAAGCTTTCAATATCCTCAGTAACCTTTTTTATAGCTTTATGGAATTTTGTCTTTAGCTCATCACGATAATCATCGCCATCAATCAAGCTGTCCTGCAACGCCCAAACCCTATCCAAAAACCTCTTACAGCCCTTAATACTTGATGGACTCCAAGGAGCTGTCTTTTCAAAGTCACCGATAAACATTTCATATAAACGCAATGTATCAGCACCATAAGCCTTTATAACTTCATCTGGACTAATAACATTCCCTCTTGATTTTGACATTTTCTGCCCATCTTCGCCCAAAATCATTCCATGACTTGTTCTTCTCATATAAGGCTCTTTTTGTGATGTTACATCTATATCATATAGGAACTTATGCCAAAATCTTGAATAAAGCAAATGTAAAGTTGTATGCTCCATTCCCCCATTATACCAGTCAACAGGCATCCAATAATCGAGTGCCTCCTTTGACGCCAAAGCTTCCTTATTATGTGGGTCGCAGTATCTTAAATAATACCATGATGAACCAGCCCATTGTGGCATCGTATCTGTTTCACGCTTAGCAGGTCCTCCACAATCAGGACAAGTTGTATTGATAAAGCTCTCAAGCGTTGACAATGGACTTTCACCATTATCAGTAGGCATATAGCTCTCAACATCAGGCAATCTCAACGGCAATTCACTTTCTGGCAATGCAACATAGCCACATTTCTCACAATGAACAATCGGGATAGGCTCACCCCAATAACGCTGACGTGAGAACACCCAGTCACGAAGCTTATAATTCACCTTTGGAACACCTTTTTTGTTTTCCTCAAGCCATTTCTTTGTCTTCTCCTTAGCGTCCTCAACTGATAATCCATTAAGGAAACCACTATTAACCATAACCCCTGTTTCACAGTCCGTGAACGCTTCAACCTCGATATTACCACCCTTTACAACCTCTACAATAGGCAAATCAAAAGTTTTAGCAAAGTCATAGTCACGAGTATCGTGTGCAGGAACAGCCATAATCGCACCCGTACCATATGACATAAGCACATAGTCCGAGATAAATATCGGTATTGCCATATTATTAACAGGATTAACAGCCTTTACACCCTTTATTTCAACGCCTGTTTTATCCTTAACCATTTCAGTACGCTCAAAATCAGATTTATGTGCAGACTTTTCTTGATATTCCTTAATCTCGTCATTGTTCGAAAGCTTATCAGCCCACTTTTCAATCATAGGATGTTCAGGTGAAATAACCATATAAGTAGCACCGAAAAGCGTATCAGGTCTAGTTGTATAAACCCTCAACACATCTCCAGTAGTTGTAACGAAATCCACCTCTGCACCTGTTGAACGTCCAATCCAGTTCGTTTGTGTAGCCTTAATCTTCTCAAGATAATTTACTTCAGCCAAATCATCAAGCAAACGCTGTGCATATTCAGTGATTTTAAGCATCCACTGTGACTTAACCTTGCGTATAACCTCGCCACTACAACGTTCGCATACACCACCAACAACTTCCTCATTTGCCAAAACAACCTTACAAGACGTACACCAGTTTACAGCCATTTCCTTTTTATATGCAAGTCCCTTCTTGAACATATGCATAAAAATCCACTGTGTCCATTTGAAATATTCAGGGTCAGTTGTATTAACCTCCCTATCCCAATCAAAAGATAAACCCAGTGCCTGTAACTGTTCCTTAAAACGTTTAATATTATTTTCAGTAACGATAGCAGGGTGAATTTTATTTTTTATAGCAAAGTTTTCAGTAGGCAGACCAAACGCATCCCAGCCCATAGGAAACAGAACATTATACCCCTCCAAACGCCTTTTTCTGGATACAATATCCATAGCAGTATAAGGACGAGGATGCCCTATATGCAAGCCCTGTCCAGATGGATACGGAAACTCAACCAACGCATAAAACTTAGGCTTTGTATAATCATTTTTTGCAGTAAATGTGTGATTTTCATCCCAATACTTCTGCCATTTCCTTTCAATCGAACTGAAATCATAATTCTCCATTAGCTTCGACTCCTTCTTAAATCCTTATCCCAAAAACTCATTTACATCAACATACTCACCATCAGACCATAGTCTTTCAAGCTTATAGAAATCTCTTGTTTCCTTATAAAAAACATGAACAATAATATCAGCATAATCAAGTATAATCCAACTTGCACCACTATAACCCTCAGTTCTAGTTGGTTTAAGCCCAGCCTCTGAAAGCTGATACTCAACCTCATCTGCTAGAGTTTTTGTATGCGTTGTACTTGTACCATTTGCAATTATAAAATAATCAGCTATTACTGTCAAATCCTTTATTCCAATTATCTGTATGTCCTCAGCTTTTTTTGAATCAAGAGCCTTTGCAATTTTAGTTATAACTTCCTTTTGTGTCATATATTCCTCCTATTATAAATATTTAATTCAACTAATTTAATCATATTCAGGTCCTTCATCCCTTGGAACATCTGGTACATCACCATTAAGAATATCCCCAATAGTATTACTATCATCATCAAAATAATCCGAAGTATTCTCTAATTCGTAAACTTCCAAATCGTTAGCGTCGATATACTGTCCATTTGACCTGAATTTTTCATTCAACAAATCAGCAACTTCCTGTTTATGTGCACTATAAACAGATTGGCCACTATCAGTTGTAACATTACCCTCTCCAGGTAACATATAAAATGTGCATTTTTCCAAATCAAAATTCAGAACCACACCAGCCATATCCTTCATCTCACCAACGCTCATATCTGTGCTAATGTTGTTGGTGACTGTTGGAATAAGACCTACTACATCCTTTAATCCTAAATCCTTAGCCTTTGCCATACAAGCGGCAAGGAAAATTCTCTGCGTTTTCATACGTCCGAGATCCTGCTGTACATATGCCGTTCTGTATCTTACAAGCCATTCTGCCTTTTCACCTGTAAGCACCTGTTCCCCAGCCTCAATAACCTTACCGCCCTCATAAATTATCTTGTCAGGAATATTAATCGGAACTCCGCCAATCTTATCAACTATCTCAACAATATCATCGCAACCGACGGACATATAGTAATGCACAGGGAGTTGGAATTGTTTATTTATAACTGTAACTATATTCTGGATTCCCGATTCATCTCCACCAGCAGTATAAGCAGAATTCATCTTTTCCGTACTTCCCAAATTTGGAATATAAGTATCTCTTGGAATTTGCAGAACATTCATTTCATTTGTTTTATTATTCAATGAAACCAACATCATTACGTCAGTTCTAATTTCATCTTCATCGAATCCAAGACAAAGAATATTAGTATATTCAGCAGTTTCAACTTTATCATCTTTACTTTCTTCAGGGTTGCTGTTTGGGTTGCTGTTAGAATTCTGAATTAAACTCTGATTTGAATAGCTGCCTAATTCATCAAGGGGTTTCCAATTCATAAGCAACTTAAACCCCATTATTCCAACAACAACTACTCCTAGAGTTATAATAATAGAGGAAATTATTCTTTCCTTCTTAGACATTTTTTTACGTCTTTTTTTACGTTTTTTTATATTTGCCATTATGTTTTTCTCCTTAATCCTAGCTTTGTTTTTCCTAATATATGCAAATATTGATTATAAGCTTCAACTGTATGTCGTGGCAAATAAGCACCTTTTTTAATCGTGCTGTCAATCGAATAAGCCATCGCTTCACACATTGCATTACTTATATCTAAATATGCAAGCTTTCTCATTTTTCCCAAATCTTTATAATCCCTATCTATAGAAATCAAATCAGCAAGATAAACTATTTCCTCAAATCTTGTCATACCTGCATGAGCGATAGTATGAAATCTTATAGCATTAAGTATCTCGCTATCTATTACCCCTAATTCGTCCCTAACATAAACAGCACCAGCAATTGCGTGCCACAACGGTTTTGACATTAATTCTAATTCGTCAACCTCAAACCCACAATTTTCAATTAACTTCTGCTGTTCATCGAATGGTAATTCCTTACACACATCGTGCATTAGCCCTGTAAGATATGCTTTTTCAGTATCTTCACCATAAATTTTAGCTAACTTCACACATTCTTTAGCAACATTAAGTGAATGTACATATCTTTTTTTCGATAATCGGTGTTCAAGAAAAGCCTCTAGCTCTTTTATATCTCTATCCAAAAAATCACCTCTGTAAAATAAATTAATTGTTTGAATTTGATTTTTCTACTGTTCATCAGAATACAAATTCTTCAATCTTATATATTTTACAACTTTTTTACCCAAATAGCAAGAATAATCTTCATTATTTTTAATTTTCTTTCTTATTTCAGTAGACGACAGCTCAATCGGTCTTGCGTCAATCACATTTATCATACCAAAAGCTGATAAAATCTCTGCTTTTTTATAAAGCATTTTCAAGTCATCTTTCTGACGTGAAACAATGGCAAGCGTTGCATTTTTTAATATATCATCAAATCTGAACCAAGTATCAAAGCTTAACAGCATATCACTTCCCAAAAGCAAAAAAAGCTTATCATCGGGATAAAGCTCCCTGAAATATCTTATCGTATAAACAGTATAGCTTACATCTTCCTTTTCAAGTTCGTAATCGCTCACCTCAAAGCCCTCAATATCAGCTACAGCAAGCCTACACATCTCAAGTCTGTCCTCATTGCTCTCAAATTCGCCACCATCCTTATGTGGTGGATTATTCGACGGAACAAATATAACCTTATCAAGGCACAGCTCATCCTTTGCGACCTTTGCAAGATTAATATGTCCATTGTGTATCGGATTAAAGCTTCCCCCAAAAATTCCAATATTGCTCATTATAGTTTTATTACAGGCTCCTTTATATTTTTTCTGTAAAGCACAAGTTTACTTCCAATAACCTGTACAATCTCAGAATTTGTTTTCTCTGCTAACTCCTCAGCTGCCTGTTTTGCATTATAGCTTGAATTGTCAAGCACCTTTATTTTAACAATTTCACGCACCTTTATAGCGTCTTCAACCTGTTGTACTAATGTATCAGGAATACCGCCCTTACCTATTTGAAAAATAGTATCAGTTGTGCTTGCAATTCCTCTTAGTTTAGCTCTTTGTTTACTTGTTAACATAAATTCTCCTTTAATAATATGAGTTTAATGAGAAAACTTAAAGGCTTGTACCTCTACAATTTCTCCGCAAGCTTTTGAGAAAAACTTGACCAAAACTTTATTCATTCAGCAATGCAACAAACTTTTTGAGTGCATTTGCCCTATGACTAACAGTATTCTTTTCTTCTGCTGAAATCTCAGCAAATGACTTATCTCCATACATAAAAACAGGGTCGTATCCAAAACCATTTTCCCCATGAGGCTCAAAACCTATGTAGCCCTCACATTCGCCACGAACAATATTTTCTTCACCGTTCTTATCTATATAGCAAATTACACTCACAAAGCGTGCTGTTCGTTTTTCTATCGGAACACCCTCAAGTTCTTTCAACAGCTTTTCATATCTCTCTTTATCAGTAGCATTTTCACCAGCATATCTGCTCGAATAAACTCCAGGAGCTTTATTGAGATAATCAACCTCAAGCCCACTATCATCAGCAATAACAGCAGTCTTACATAGCTGATATATTGCCCTTGCCTTTAATGCAGAATTCTCCTCAAAGGTTGTTCCCGTTTCCTCAACCTCAAGTGATATTCCAGCCTGTGACTGTGAAACAACCGTAAATCCCAACGGCTCAAGCATTTCTGATATTTCTTGTAATTTATGATTATTATTTGACGCAAGTACAATTTTATTACTCATCTTCTACTTCCTCACTGGAATCCGACTTCTCAAACAATGCAGTTACAAAACTCTTTGAGTCGAATGGCTGTAAATCGTCAATTTTTTCGCCCACACCAATGAGTTTTACAGGTATTCCCAACTCATTCTTAATGGAAATAACAATACCACCCTTAGCAGTTCCATCAAGCTTTGTTAGCACTATTCCTGTAATATTAGCAACTTCCTTAAATAATCGTGCCTGATTAACTGCATTCTGTCCAGTTGTAGCATCAAGCACAAGCAGTATTTCCTTTGCACAACCCTCAGCCTGAGTTTCAATAATTCTGTTTATCTTTGCAAGTTCGTCCATAAGATTTTTCTTATTATGAAGTCGCCCAGCAGTATCGCATATCACAACATCGCATTTCCTAGCCTTAGCTGCCACAATTGCGTCAAAAATCACTGCCGCAGGGTCAGAGCCTTCAGCATGCTTAATAATGTCCACTCCAGCACGTTCTGTCCAAACTTCAAGTTGGTCAATCGCAGCTGCTCTGAAAGTATCGGCTGCTGCAACCAAGATTTTTTTGCCATCTTGCTTAAAATTGTGACACATCTTGCCAATTGTTGTGGTTTTACCAGCACCGTTTACGCCAATTACAAGTATAACTGACGGTGTAGTAGATAAATCAAGTGCTATGTCGTCGCCCATCATTTCAGCAACAACTTCTTGTATAAGCCCCATTATTTCTGCTGGGTCGGTAACGCCATATTCCTTAATTTTTTTCCTTAGCTCTTCGCATATCTCAACGGAGGTTTCGACTCCGACATCGCTCATAATCATGATTTCCTCAAGCTGTTCAAAAAGCTCCTCATCAATTTTAGTGAAAGAATTCACAACTCTTTCTATCTTTTTGACCATAGAGTTTTTAGTTTTAAGTAGACCTTGTTTAATCTTATTAAATATTCCCATAAGCACTCCTTTTCATTTAGTGTTGGTTCTTATTTATCTTACTTTAATAATACTACTATTCTTCCAAAAAATCAACCTGTTCTAACTTTAATAACTTCGACACCCCATCCTCCTGCATAGTAACACCATACAAGACGTTCGCAACATCCATACTTCCTCGCCTATGTGTTATCAGAATAAACTGCGTTGATGTGGTAAAATTACTCAAATACTGTGCATACTTCATAACATTAGTGTCATCTAGTGCAGCGTCAATCTCATCAAGAATACAGAACGGTGCAGGCTTTACCGTCAAAATTGCAAAGTAAATCGCAATAGCAACGAACGACTGTTCCCCTCCTGAAAGCGAAATAAGATTTTTTATAACCTTTCCAGGAGGTGCAACAACAATTTCAATACCCGACTCCAACACATTATCAGGCTCACAAAGCACAAGCTCTGCCTTGCCACCACCGAAAAGCTCAACGAAAATTCTTTTGAACTGCTCATTAATCTTAACAAAGCTTTCCACAAAAATTCTTTGCATTTCCTGTGTTAAATCTGCAATGAGTCGTTCCAACTCGCTTTTCGATGCCTTAACATCATCAAGCTGTTCAGAAAGAAATTGAAACCTCTCCGAAACCTCTTTATACTCCTCAATCGCCGAAACATTGACATTCCCAAGCGATTTTATGCTATTTTTTAGCTCATTAAGCTCCCTTTTTGCATTTACCATATCGGTTATTTTCTCTGCAAAACCCTGTGCTTCCGAACGGGACAACTCATAGTCCTCCCATAATTGAGTGATAATTCCATCATAATCCTTCTGCTTAGATGCTTTTCTCTCGTCCAATCGACTTTTTTCCTGTAAAAGTTTTTCACGCTCGGAATTAATTGACTTCATGCTATTTCTTGTTTCAGCAATACTTTTTTCATACTCATCACGAATAATACGCAACCTATCAAGCTTTTCACTATTATCAGAAACGGTATCCTTAACCTGTTCAATCAGGTTTTTTCGCTCCTCGATAAGCCTTTTCTTTTCGGAAATAATTTTTTCCTGTTCAGCAATTTCATTCAGTGACTGCTTATATCTGCTATCAGAATCAAGCTTATCCTGTTTTAAAGTGATAACCTCACGCTCAATCGCTTCCTTATCCTTTGAAAGCTCCATTTGTCTAATTTTCAACTCCGAAAGCTTTTCTGTAAACTCTTTTCGTTGTCCTTGCAAGCTTTCATGCCTACCCTGTTGTTTGGAAATGCTTTCCTCAAGAACGGCTATTTCATCATCAATAACTGTACGTTCGTGCGTTAGCTTTTCCATAAGCTCCGTGTACCCAGTTCGCTTTTCAGCTAAAACTTTCACCTGTTTTGTAGCATTTTCAAGCTGTATCTGCATTTGCTTTTGCATAGAATTCAGACGTGTGTATTCAGACTGAAATCTTATCTTATCCTCAGTAATGCTTGCCTTTTCCTCTTTTTCATGCTCAACACAATTCGCAAGCCTTATAGTATCATTCTTCAGCTTGTTAACATTTTTTTCAAGATGCCTTTGATTAGCCGTCAAATCAATTATGTCATCATTTAGCTTATTTATATCATTTTTCCTCGTAAGAACGCCACTTGAACGAACAGCTGAACCACCCGTAAAAGAGCCTCCTACATTAATTATCTGTCCATCAAGCGTAACAATTCTGAACTTATATCCATACTTTTTCGCAATAAAAGTTGCACTATCAATATTATCTGCTACTGCTATTCTTCCAAGTAATGAGTTTATTATTCCATTATATGCCGAATTAGTTGATATAATCTCACTTGCCATTGCAATAAATCCATCTTCATTGCGTAAATTTCTCTCATTTAACGAATATCCCTTAACAGATGTTATAGGCAAAAATGTAGCACGTCCAGCTTTTTTCTCCTTTAAAAGCTTAATACAACGCTTTGCAACGCTTTCATCATCAACAACAATATTCTGCAACGC
The DNA here is from genome assembly GCA_964610805.1 of uncultured Oscillospiraceae bacterium. GTDB lineage: Bacteria > Bacillota > Clostridia > Oscillospirales > Ruminococcaceae > JAAYPV01. The sequence goes on along the minus strand of CAZSZG010000009.1, from coordinate 14,863 downwards.
ACCACCTAAGGCAGTTTCAATCGCCGTTGCATACTTGTCCTCAACCTTAATAAGCTGGGCAATAGTTCCATATATACCCTTTATTGATGAGCTTCTCGATAGCTTCATTATTTCCTTAACGCTTACAGCAAAGCCCTCCATGCTATTTTCAAGGTCTATAAGCAATTTTACCCTCTGCTGTTTTTCCTTGAGTTTGAGCATAGCCTGTTCAAGCTGTTGCTTTTCTTCGTCAAGCTTTTGCGATTTATTCTGATAAAGCGACATATAGCCATCAATTTTATTCACTTGCTCCTGTTCAACCACAGCAAGCTTGTCCATATCCTCTTTAAGCGAATTTATTTCCTTATCATAAACCTGTAATTCCTGTTGCACCTCATCTTTAAGTGCCTTTTCCCTATCAATCCGTTCGTCCATCTCCTTAACGGATAATTCAGATGAACTGATATTCATTCTGCACTCACTCTGCTTTATGTAAAGAGCATTAATTCTGCTTTCAGCATCGCCAAACGACTTACCAGCGTCCTCTACTTCAATTTCAATATCAGCAAACTGCTCCGAAACCTCTTTAATCTGTTCAACAAGCTTTAACTGACTTTCTGAAGATTCCCCAAGTAGCTGTTCCTGTTTTCTTATTCTTTCCTCAATATTAACAGCTGAATTCTGTTCATCATTTTGCTTTGACTTTATTGTATCAATAGCGTTTTTGCTATGTAAAATATCATTTTCAAATACAGCTATATCCGACATATATTCCAGCGACTTTTTCTCAATCTCAACGGTTTTAGCACGAATCCTCTCTATTTCAGCAGAGGTTTCCTGCATCTTTCGATAGCCCAGACGAATTTTTTCTTCTCCCTGTTCAATTTCGCTTTCAACATTGTCATATTGAGCATCACAAATAAGAATATCCTCTTGCATTTTCTCAATCTCAGCCTTTAATTCATCAAGCCTATTTATGAAAACAGAAATTTCCAATCGCTTTTTCTTATCGGAAAGCACTAAGAATTTTTCAGCCTTTTCCGACTGAATTCTAAGTGGCTCAACACGTCCCTCAAGCTCGCTAACAATGTCATTAAGCCTTAAAATATTCTCCTGTGCCTTAGCAAGCTTTCGTTCTGCCTCAGCTTTTTTATAGCGAAATTTAGATATTCCTGCTGCCTCCTCAAAAATATCCCTACGTTCATCGCTTTTAGCTCCAACAATTTCAGCAATTCGCCCCTGTCCGATAATTGAGTAGCCATCACGTCCAAGTCCCGTATCCATAAACAGCTCATTAATATCCTTTAGCCTTACATTTTTTCCATTTATAAGATATTCGCTATCACCACTTCTATAAAGCTTTCTAGTAATTCCCACCTCATCATCAGCCACATTAAGTCTGCGTTCTGAGTTATCAATATTCAGCGTTACAGAAGCATATCCAACAGGTTTTCTTGTCATAGTACCGGAAAAAATAACATCCTCCATCTTATTTCCACGCAAGGTTTTTGTTGACTGCTCACCAAGAACCCATCTTACAGCGTCACCAATGTTACTCTTTCCGCTACCATTTGGCCCAACAACTGCTGTCAGGCCCTTGTCAAAATTCAGTTTTATTTTATCAGGAAAGGATTTAAATCCTTGCAGTTCCAGTGATTTTAAATACATTGATACCCGTCCTCTAACTCACACTCATATTTTTCCAGTTTGCTGTTCGGTTTAATTTTCACACAAATACCCTTTTCTTCAAAGTACATAGCATTACTTTTTTTATGCCCCAAAGCCTTACTTATACAGCTTGCATTAACGTTGATATTGTAGCAGTTTTGAGTGTCGCAGTTATTGATTATTTTTGTGATATTATTCCTATAAATCCTGCTTTCAACAATTTCCTTGAATGCTGGGTGATAAAACCCTGCTACCATCTCCGATTCAACAGTTTCAGACGCATGAAGCCCCATTCTGATAATTTTAATCCCATTCCACTCGAAAAAGCACAGCATTTCAGCACAGATTTCCACAACCTCATCAAAGCTATAAAGCCTATAATCACCAGCTTTATACAGCTCCCCAAGCCTTGTCCCATTCAGCACAACAACGGGATAAACTCGCACAGTTTCTGGGCTAAGCTTAGCAATTTCCCTCATCGTTTCATACTCAAATTCAGCCGTACTTTTATACAATCCGACCATCATCTGCAAGCCAAGCTCAAAGCCATTTTCCTTTATAAGCCTTGACGCATTCACCACATCTTCAGCACAATGTCCCCTGTTATTCGCAAAAAGCACCTCATCAACCATGCTTTGAGCACCAAGTTCAATTGCAGTAACGCCATACTTTTTTAACAGTGCAAGAACCTCGTTGTCGATACAGTCTGGGCGTGTTGAAATCCTTATCCCCTTAAACCCATTTTCCCCAACAAATTCATATGCCGACTTCAACAGTTCAAGCATATAACCACGTTCTATTGCAGTAAAACTTCCACCAAAAAAAGCAATTTCAGCAGTGCTTTTATCGGAAACCTCTCGCATTGCCTGCTCACATATCTGTGCTACATTTTCAGCAGTAGGCAAACTTTCCTGTCCACTTATGCTACGCTGATTACAGAAGCTACACATATTTGGGCAGCCAACATGAGGTACAAAAATTGCGATATTACTGTGTTTCATAGCCCATTAACTCCAAAGCTTCTTTTGCAGCCATCTGCTCTGCTTCCTTTTTACTCTTACCCGTACCTGTACCGATAATATTTGAGTTAAGGCAAACTTGAACCTTAAACGCTTTATTATGGTCAGGTCCTGTTTGGTCTGCAAGAATATACTCAACCTTTTCTTCAGGGTTTTTCTGTATAACCTCCTGCAAAATGGTTTTAAAATCGCTGAAAGCAGCGAGGTTTTTCTTGTCTATATCATCAGGAATAAATCTTAGTACATGCTTTCTTACAGCCTCAAGTCCACCATCAAGGTAAATTGCTGCAATAACAGCCTCAAACGCATCAGCAAGAATTGACGGACGCACTCTGCCACCCGTATGCTCCTCACCTCTGCCTAAAAGAAGATACTTCCCGAGATTTATCTGCTTTGCAAAGCCGTGTAGCGACTTTTCACACACCAATGACGCACGAATTTTCGTCAATTCACCCTCTGGCAAATGTGAAAAATGCTCAAATAAATACTGTGACACAACGACTGAAAGCACGCTATCCCCCAAAAACTCAAGTCTTTCATTGCTGTTTCTGAACTTTTTCTTTTCATTCGCATAAGATGAGTGGGAAAGTGCTTCGGTTAAAAGCTGTTTATTTTTAAATTGATATTTTACAACATTCTCAAAATCTTCCATTATACTCCACTTGACCTACCTTTGCTTAGATTTGCTTTAATGTTTCGGTAATTGTGTTTGTAACATTTCCATCAACGCAATTTTTCGCCTGTCTTATCGCATTGTAAAATGCCTTAGCATCGGAGCTTCCATGTGCTTTTATAACAGGCTTTGCAATTCCCATCAGCACAGCTCCACCAACCTCTGAATAGTCCATTTTCTTCTTAAATTCCTTAACCTTTTTCATAAGAAGTAATGCAGCAAGCTTTGAAGTAAAGCCACTCATTAACATATCCTTTAAAGTATGCCCAAAAAACGAACCCATTCCCTCATATAGCTTTAGTGCTATATTGCCCGTAAATCCATCGGATACTACAATATCAAACTTTCCACTTGGAATTTCACGCCCCTCAATATTTCCGCCAAAATTAATAGGAGCTTTCGACAAAAGCTTATACGCTTCAATCTCTAAATCTCTACCCTTTGTATCCTCCGAGCCAACATTTAAAAGTCCAACCTTAGGATTTTTTATACCCATAACCTTTTCCATATAAGCTGAACCCATAATCGCAAACTGCACAAGCATTTCAGGGCGACAATCCACGTTTGCACCAGCGTCCATAAGTATAGTATACCCTTTAGAAGTAGGCAATATCGGAGCAAGTGCAGGTCTTTTTATCCCCTTAATTCGCTTTGCGATAAAGGTTGAACCTACCACCAACGCACCCGTACTACCAGCACTAACAAATGCGTCACCCTTATCCTCATACAAAGCCTTTAATCCAACTGCCATTGAGCAATCAGACCTTGTTTTAATAATTTCCGTCGGCTCTTCATGTATATCAATTACAGATTCTGTATGAATAAATTTCATTCCAGTAAGGCTTATCTCATTTTCCTCTGCAACCTTTTTTATCACACATTCATTACCACAAAGAGTCATCTCAACTCCAAGCTTTTCAATCGCCATCGCACTGCCTTTTACAACCTCAAGAGGAGCATTGTCGCCACCAAACGCATCTATAATAATATTCATAAAATTAACTCCTCGATTTTTCGTTCCACAAGCTCGTTGACAAGCTATTCAACGCCCTGTCAGCATAAACCTTATACTTCATCTTCTTATCCTTGATTTTGTCAGCCAATTCGGGAAGTATGCCCATATTGCTACCCATCGGCTGAAAATTCTCATTATATTCATCGCTTATATATTCAGTTAAAGCACCAATCATCGTATCTCTCGGCAACACAAACGGAGTCTTCCCTTGAATTTTTCTTGCAAGATTTAGTCCAGCCATAATTCCACTCGCTGACGACTCACAATATCCCTCAACGCCTGTGATTTGTCCAGCGAAATAAATATTAGGAAACTCCCTCATAGCATAGGTATTATCAAGCAATTTAGGGCTATTTATAAACGAATTTCTATGCATAACACCATATCTCACAAATTCAGCATTTTCAAGCCCTGTTATCAATGAAAACACTCTTTTCTGCTCGCCAAATTTAAGATTAGTTTGAAATCCAACAAGGTTATATAAAGTACCCTCACGATTTTCCTTACGGAGCTGAACAACGGCATAAGGACGCTTTCCAGTTCGTGGGTCAGTCAGTCCAACTGGCTTTAATGGACCAAAACGAATACTATCCTCACCACGTTTAGCAAGCACCTCAACAGGCATACAGCCCTCATAAACCTTGAATGCCTCTTTATCAACATCCTTTAATTCAGCACTTTCAGCAGTAATAAGTGCCTCATGAAACGCAAGATACTCCTCTTTATTCATAGGGCAATTTATATAATCATCATCACCCTTGCCATACCTTGATGCAAAAAATGCAAGGCTCATATCAATGCTTTCAAAGGTTACAATTGGCGATGCAGCGTCAAAAAAGCTAAGATAACTCCCACATTTTTGTTCTATGCTTTCAGCCAACCCACCACTTGTAAGAGGACCTGTTGCGATTATAACATACCCATCAGGAAGTTCTGTTACTTCCTCATTTATTACAGTAATCAGTGGATGATTATTTATCTTTTCTGTCACAAGCTTTGAAAAAAGCTCTCTATCAACTGCCAACGCTCCCCCAGCCTCAACCGCAGTTTCCTTTGCACAGGGAACAATAAGCGAGCCAAGTCTTGTCATTTCCTCTTTTAAAAGCCCAGCAGCCGAGTCAACCCTTGATGCTTTCAAGGAGTTCGAGCATACCAATTCTGCAAACCCATCAAAATTATGTGCAGGAGTATACTTTTGTGGCTTCATCTCATATAACTCAACCTCAATGCCCTTGTTTGCAAGCTGCCAAGCAGCCTCACAGCCAGCAAGTCCAGCACCGATTACTTTAACAATTTTCATCTATTATAATCCTCTCTCATACCCACAATCAGGCTTTTCGCATAAAAGCTTGCCAGCCTTGCCACCCTTTTTGAAAAGTGTGGAACTACATTTAGGGCATTTATCCTCAACAGGTGCGTGCCAAGTCATAAAGTTGCAGTTTGGATACCCCTCACAACCATAGAAATTTCTTCCTTTTTTAGACTTCTTCATAACAATTTTCTCTCCACAAAGAGGACAATTTCCTTTTGTAGGCTGAACTATTTTCTTTGTATTTGTACATTCAGGGAATCCAGGACAAGCTAGGAACTTACCGAATCTTCCTATCTTTATAACCATATTCTTGCCACAAAGCTCACATATTTCATCTGTTTCCTCAGCAGGAACTTTTACACGCTTGCCCTCCATAGCAATTTCTGCGTCAGTGAGAGCTTTATCAAATCCAACATAGAAATCCTTTAATGAGCTAACCCAATCTTTATTACCATTTTCTACATCGTCCAAATCAGATTCCATTTTCGCTGTGAACTTAGCGTCAACAATATGCTTAAAATGGTCTTTCATCAGTTCAGTTATAACAACACCCAACCCTGTTGGTTTAAGCTGTTTACCCTCACGTTCAACATACATTCTTGCAGTTATGGTGGAAATTGTTGGTGCATAGGTACTCGGTCTGCCTATCCCATTTTCCTCCAAAGCCTTAATAAGTGTTGCTTCAGTATATCTTGCTGGTGGCTGTGTAAAATGCTGATTACCATCAAGACTTTTCACCCTAAGAACATTTTCAACCTCTAACGGAGGAAGTATCTTATTATCTTTATCTTCATCAGAGGAAGAATCCTTTGCCTCCTCATAAAGCACAGTAAATCCATCGAATTTAACAGAATGTCCCGATGCTCTAAACATACAATTTGCAGCCTCTATATCAGCTGAAACCGTATCAAGCAATGCGTTCGCCATTTGGCTTGCAATAAATCTCTCCCATATCAGCTTATAAAGCTTATATTGGTCGGAGGAAAGACTTGACTTAACCCTTTCAGGTTCAAGATCAGGCATTGACGGACGTATAGCTTCATGACCGTCCTGTGAATTTTTCTTTGACTTAAAGTATCTTGGTGTAGGTGGCATATATTCTTCTCCATACTTCCCAACTATATACTCCTTAGCAACCCCTCTAGCCTCCTCTGAAATTCTAAGGCTATCAGTTCTCATATAAGTTATAAGTCCAACAGCACCCATTCCAGCTATCTCTACACCCTCATACAGCTCCTGTGCAGCCCTCATAGTACGTCTTGCTGGGAAGCCCAAACGCCTTGAAGCCTCTTGCTGAAGTGTTGATGTTATAAATGGAGGTGATGGTTGCCTTTTTGTAACTCTCTTCTTAACACTTGTAACTTTATATTCTGCGTCCTTCAAGCTTTCAAGTATTGCGTCTGCCTGTTCCTTATTGGTAATTTCTATCTTTTTCTTATCAACCGTCATAAGCTTTGCAGCGAAAACTTTTCTATTCGGTGGTGCAGTAAACTTACCATCAATCGACCAGTATTCCTGTGTGATAAACTGACTTATTTCATTCTCTCTATCAACAATAATCCTTACTGCAACTGATTGAACACGTCCAGCAGAAAGACCTCTTTTAACCTTTTTCCATAAAAATGGGCTAAGCTTATATCCAACAATCCTATCCAAAATACGCCTTGCCTGTTGTGCATTCACAAGGTCAATGTCGATTTTATGTGGATTATCCATACCAGCTTGAACACCACTTTTTGTAATCTCATTAAACGCTATTCTATTATCATCTTCTAAATTAAGCCCAAGCATTTGTGAAAGATGCCAAGAAATCGCCTCCCCCTCTCTATCTGGGTCGGTTGCGAGATAAATTTTATCACATTTCTTTGCCTTCTTCTTCAAATCCTTTATAACATCTTCTTTACCCTTCATATCAGTATACTGAGGAGTAAAATCATTATCCACGTCAACCCCAAGCTTCGATTTAGGCAAATCTCTGATATGCCCCATTGACGCAACAACTTCAAATCCTGCACCTAAATATTTCTTAATAGTCTTAGCTTTCGCTGGAGACTCAACTATAACTAATTTTGTCATTTCATTTCTCCTTTACATTAATTTATATATATTTAATTTGTTATTTTAACAAAGTATAAAATCATCACTTAAACAATATCATATGCTTTTCCTGGCAACGACTTAACGATACCCATTATTTCCAATTCAGTCAATATTGGAAATAAATCATATACTTCCATATTAAGCTTACTTGAGATTTCATCAGCATATTTTATTCCTTGCTCCATCAGCTTTATAACGCTTAACTGCTCCTCATTCAACTCTGAAAAATCATGAACCACGACTTCTTCACTTTTTTTAACAGGACTAACAGCTGTCTTAACCTTTGCTGTCTTAATATCCTCACTACTCTTCTCTTCCTTTAAAGCATTAACATCACTACTCTTTTTCTCTCTTACAAGCTTATCAACACTTTCCCTTTTATCCTTTGTATAAACAACAGATTCAGTGGACTGTTCATAGTAATCGTTAGTTAAATTAGCTGTCAATAACTTATGAGAAAAATTCGTATAATATTCATATATTATATCAAGATGGCTAAAAGTAGGAATAGCACCATCTCGCAAGTATTTTATCACACCCGCATATCTATTGTCAAATATATTTGCAGGAGGAATACAAAAAACATCTCGCCCCTGTTCAATCGCACATTCTGCTGTAATAAGCGAACCACTACCATTCGGTGCTTCAACAACCAATGTACCAACGCTCAATCCAGATAAAATTCTATTTCTTTTAGGAAAGTTAGGAGCATTCGGAGGAGTATCTGGCAAATACTCGGAAATAACAACTCCATTTTGGGCAATAATCTTTTTTACTTTATGATTATTTCTCGGATATTCTATATCTAATCCACAACCCAAAACAGCAACTGTACTCCCCTTGTTTTTCAATGCAGACTGATGAGCCATAGAGTCAATTCCAACGGCAAAACCACTTACAATGATAATCCCAACCTTAGAAAGCTCCGTACAAATCCTTTCAGCAACGCTAACGCTATAAGCTGAAGGTTTCCTTGTTCCTACAACTGTTATCGCCATATTTTCATTCAATATGCCTATGTTTCCCATGCAATACAAAACTATCGGAGCGTTAAAAACTCCCTTGAGCGAATCGGGATAATTATCATCTTCATATGTAACTATATTATAGCCTTTATTTTCACAATAATTGATTATTTTTTCAACCTGTTCAAGACTTGTATTCAAAATTGATTTTGCTTCATTTTGAGTAATATTCCTAAACTCACCAGATTTCAGCGTTACATAAGCATCTTCAACATCATCAAACTGATTTAGCACACTCCAAACTCTAGGGTTTGCAGCACCAAATACCAATTGTAGCCATATCCATATTTTTATGTTTTTCATTATGTCCTCCAAGCATAAAGCTTAAATCTCAACCCATAAGCTCCCACATAATAATCCCTGCCGCCATAGCTGCATTAAGGGAATTTACATTACCATTCATTTTTATCGTTATGGGTTTATTGCATTTGCGTACAACTTCCGAATCCAAACCATTACCCTCATTGCCAATTAAAACTGCACAATTTTCATTAAACTGATACCCCTTAATACTATAAGCGTCGCCATCTACAACTGCTGCCAGCGTTTCAATCCCCTGTTCATCCATCACCGAAAGAACCTCATGAATATCCATATCCCACCAAATCGACATTCTGAAAACTGAACCCATAGTTGAACGGATAACCTTAGGGCTGAACAAATCACAGCTTTCGGATAATATCACACCCTTAACCCCGATAGCATCAGCAGAACGAATAATCATCCCGACATTTCCTGGGTCTTGAAGCTTATGCAAAACTATGTACTTACCACCATTTTTTAAAAATTCCACCAAAGATAATTTTTTAGGCATATCACAAATCGCAAATATCCCCTGTGTTTTTTCTGTTAAAGAAATCTTAATCCCAAGCTCATTTGAAATAATAATTACCTTTACTTTTTTCAAATCAACCTGTGATAAAATGCTACTATGCTTGTCCATTGCGAACTCCGTAATCAGCAAATGTGAAAGCTCTGCCCCCTCATTTATTGCGTCCCCCACCAACCTAGCACCCTCTAAAACAAACTTATTAACCGTATATCTTTCCTTTTTTGAAACAGCAAGCTTTTGATATAATTTTATAACCGAATTGTCTTTTGATGATATAATATTCTCCATAACAAAGCCCTTATTTTTATTTTTACATATTGGTAAAGCAAAACACGCTCCATGTAAAAAAGAGCGTGTTGAAAAACCTAATTAAAGTGCTGCCTTAGCCTTTTCTACAATTGCAGAAAAACCAGCAGGGTCATTTATTGCGATTTCAGAAAGCATCTTACGATTAAGTGTAATCTCAGCTTTTCTTAAACCATTCATAAATGTTGAATAGTTCATACCATTAATCTTAGCAGCTGCAGAAATTCTTGTAATCCAAAGCTGTCTGAAAGTTCTTTTCTTTTGCTTACGTCCAATATATGCATAATTTCCAGACTTCATTACAGCCTGTTTAGCCATCTTAAAATGTTTGCTTTTTGCTCCCCAATAACCTTTTGCGAGCTTCAAAGTTTTATTTCTTCTCTTACGAGTCGCCATTGCGCCCTTAACACGAGCCATATCCTTTTACCTCCGATACTATATTCAATTCCAAGCTGTGTAGCTTTGCAAGCTTTATTATAAACAACAATCTACACTCTCGACATTCATTAACTATTCCTATTTATAAGGGATAAGCTTTTTGATTGCTGGTGCATCGCTTTCGCTAGCTATTGCAACAACACGAGCAATTCTCTTACGCTTAGTAGCCTTTTGTGTTAATCTATGCCTTTTATTAGTATGTTGAAACTTTATCTTGCCATTCTTAGTAAGCTTAAAACGCTTCTTAGCTCCTGAATGTGTTTTAACCTTAGTCTTTGCCATATCGTGTTCCTCCTTAAATTACTTAGATGCCTTAGGTGAAATTATCAGCATCAAGCTGCGTCCTTCCATCTTAGCAGGCTTTTCTGGAACGCCAACTTCTGAACAAGCTTCTTTGAATCTATCCAAAAGCTCCGCGCCCAAATGTGGATGAGCAATAGCACGTTTACGAAATCTCACAGAAACCTTGATTTTATCTCCAGCCTCTAAAAATTTTATAGCATGATTTAGCTTTGTATTAAAGTCATTCGTATCAATCGTTGAGAACATACGAATTTCCTTAATTTCCACAACCTTCTGGTTTTTTCTTGCCTCTTTTTCACGCTTCCCCTGCTCAAAGCAGAACTTTCCATAATCCATAATCCTGCAAACAGGTGGTGTAGCCTGTGGAGCAATATTAACCAGATCAAGACTCTTATCAAACGCAATCTTTAACGCATCCTTAGCAGAAATTATGCCAAGTTGTGCCCCGTCAGCGTCTATAACACGGACTTCCTTCTCTCGAATATCTTCATTGATTTGCATTTCCTTGTTGCTAATAGTCAGCACCTCCAAAAACCGATTTTATACCCAATATTACATTGGCTATTATTATTGATATTAAAAATGAGTACAGACAAACCGTCAGCACTCATACATAAACATTTATAAACCTGTATATTATACAGGTATATAAAGAAAGTATTTACCGTTCCGACTTTTGCCGAACGGTGAGAACTGATGGGTTCTGCTTTATTTTTACTAGTTAATTATATCTCATAAAATTCTATTTGTCAAGCGTTTTCAAAAAAATATGCTAATTTTAACTTAAAAACACGCCACCACCAGAATTAAGATGGCAACGTGTTCAGCTTTTATATGCCGTTAGCACACCATAAATGCCCCTTTAAAACACAAGCACCATGTAAGTAATTATGAAAATGTGTAACTAATTGATTCTGGTGTAAGTCCCATGATAGCCCATTCGCCATCCATTTTAAGAACTATTATGTCCATTTCCTTAGTTCTTTCCTTTTTCTTACCCTTAACAGTAACGTCAACTTCTAATTCATATCCCTTAGAAATCTTAATTGTTTCGTCCAATTCATCCTCGATTTCATCTTCCAAATCTTCTAAATCATCTTTATCCATTTTCTCTTTATCAGTAACTTTATACTTCAACTTAATGTTCTTACCATACTTATCCTCTAGCCCGTCAATTACGTCCTCAAGGCTATCTTCTAAATCATCTTCATCAAGATATTCCTCAACATAAATTTCAGGATAAGCCTTTACAAGATATTTAGCATTTTCCTTGTTGAAACCCTTAGCGAAGTTGTCAAGTGGCTTTTTGTAACCACTACCTAGAACGCTTACTACAATGGTAAGAAATACCAAAGCTGCAAACCCAGCTATAATCATTGGCACAATCTTATTCTTATTAGGTGTGCTAGCTGTTGCTGTTGAAGACACAGCAGACTCAACTGTTCCGATATTAGCATTATTATTTTCAACGTTCCCTGTAACAGATGCATTATTAACCTCAGTAGTATTTACTGTTGCGTTAGCACCTGAAGGTGTAGCATTGCAACCTGGACATACACTAGCGTTGTCTTCCATTTGAGCACCGCAGAATTCACAAAATTTACTCACAAAAATTACCTCCAAAATAAAATATTATAACACCAAATATATTAACATAATAAGAATATGATGTCAATGTAATAGAAAATAATTTGGCAATTTGTACATATTGACGATGTTTTTTCACAGAATTATTAGAATTATTGTGTTTAATTTACTTAAACTTACACCCTCAAGAAATGCCATTAATCAGCTTTTCAAATGCAGGATATGCTTTATCGATGTTTTTCTTCAGCTTTTTTTCATTCGGTAAACCCTCTTTAAACTGCCTTATTCCAATATAAACTTCATCAGATAATTCCATTTCCTCAGCAACTCTTTCTGTAAAATCGGTATCCTTTAAATAAAAACCATACTCATTTATATGTTCGTTTTCAGGGAACAATTCGCTAAGATTTAATAAAGTATTTTTAGGGTCAAGATATTCATCAGCTTGCGAATCTGCAATTATAATTACTGCATTTCCAATTTTAAGTTCAGAATCCAGCTTATGCACATTTAACATATAAGGGTCTGCTTGCAGTTCTGCTGAATCAGAATCGCCACTACCAATAGGCATATAATGTATATTCACAACTACTTCCCCATCGCCATTTACATCGCCAACATATTCACCAAATAGCTTTGATATATTTTCAGAATTTGAATAAAATCCCATCTCATCTGTTAAAAGAAGAATGGTTAAATCAGCATTTTCTTTAGAAAGCAAATCAAAAGCGACAATACCCAAAACAACTGCACAACAGGTTACAATACCTAGCCACCATTTATTGAGATAAATAAAGCTTGCTAACTTCTCTTTAAATGTAAGTTTTTTTTCAATTACCTCTTCATCTTTCGCAATTTCCACATCAGCAAGACCTTGCTTTGACTTGATTAAAGCAAGCCTATCCTCATTCAAACTTTTAGCATATTCTTCACGCTTTTTATTCTCTTTTTCAGCCCTAATACGAGCCACTTCTGACTCTGCACGTCTTTGCTCCAGCTTTTCTTTTGCTTTGATTTCGCCAGCCGCACTAAGCTTTCTTTTTTTATTTTTATATTCCATAAATTCACTTTCTTTCAAATGATTTTCTAACACTTTTAACGCCATTAAGTATAACATATAAAAAACTTTTTTTCAATGCCAATACATTCAAATATGCTTGTAAGAATGTAAATAAATATGCTATAATGGGTGTAAATGAAGAAAGATATTAGAAAGAGGTTATTATGAAAATAGTTTTGCAAAGAGTGAGAAGGGCAAGTGTAATCGTGGATAATGAGGTTGTCGGAAAGATTGATAAAGGGTATCTTGTACTTTTAGGTGTAGGACAAGATGATACTAAAGAGGACACTTTACGTTTGGTTAAAAAGATGGTTAATCTTAGAATATTTTCAGATGAAAACGACAAGATTAACCTTTCACTTAAAGATGTAAACGGAAGCCTTTTAGTTGTGTCGCAGTTCACGCTTTATGCAGATTGCAGAAAAGGCAATAGACCTAATTTTATTTTGGCTGGCAATCCAACACTTGCAGAGGAGCTTTATGAATTTTTCATTGAGGAATGTAAGAAGTATGTTCCAATAGTCGAAAAGGGTGTTTTTGGTGCAGATATGCAAGTAGAATTGCTCAATGACGGGCCATTTACTGTTATTCTTGAGTAGCAAGCATTTTCCCTTGCCAGCTATTTGCACTAGCCTGTTGCTTATCAATTTCGCCTAAAACAGATATTTTATCCATGCTCCAAAGTGGTGCAATAAGCTTTGATTTATCGCCATCACCTGTAATTCGCTCTATAACCGTTTCAGCTGGAATATACTCAAGCTGTTTTACAACAAGGCTCACATAATCGTGCTTAGACATTGGTTCAGCTTGCCCATCTTGATACATCTTTTCAATTTGAGTTCCCTTTATAATGTGTAAAAGTTGAATTTTCAAGCCATCAGGCTTTAACCTACCGACTTGTTTTGCCGTTTCAAGCATCATATCAAGGGTTTCATTCGGAAGTCCATTTATTATATGAATACAGACTCTTATTCCATATTTTTTTAACTTGGAATATGTTAAGAGGAAATCCTCATATTTGTAACATCTGTTAATAAGTGTCGCTGTATCGTCATGAACGGTTTGCAAGCCTAATTCGACTGTTAACGCAGTTCGCTTGGATAAATCTTGCAAATAAACCAGTAATTCATCGCTAATGCAATCAGGTCTTGTGCCGATTGATAAGCCTGATATGTAGGGCTGTGAAATCGCTGTTTCGTACATAGTTTTTAGGCTTTCAAGTGGAGCATAGGTGTTTGTATGCGATTGAAAATAGGCTATTGCGTTCGCATTTGGGTGTCTAGTATGAATACGCTTTATTTCAAGAGCGACCTGTTTTTCAATAGAAATAACGGGGCTGTGTGTAAAATATCCACTGCCATTATCGCAGAAAATACAGCCACCAGTTCCCTTTGTGCCGTCTAAATTAGGGCAAGTAAAGCCACCGTCAATGACTGCCTTGAAAATTTTATGTCCGAAGTGGCTTTTATTGTAGTAGCTTAATGTGTGGTAACGCTTATTGTCGCATGAGTGGGTAAATGGGTTCATAAATGCTCGCTTTCTTTAT
>CAZSZG010000008.1:37277-39928 GCA_964610805.1 uncultured Oscillospiraceae bacterium | reverse complement strand
TGATGGTTGGATGTCAAAAAGATAAAGATTCCTCCGATACGGTTTCTACTTCTTCACAAAGCGTATTGGAAAGTGTTAGCGTTAATACATACCACGAAACAATGCCTGTTCCTGTGGAGGGGTGGACTTTAGAATTAATTAATGAAGTGATTTATATAAACGGAAAGAATATTTCGATTCCATTTACAATTTCTGATTTGGGTGAGGGGTTTGAGTGGGAAACGGAAGGTTTTTTTGGTGAAAGCGAATTAAAAGCAGGAACTATCAGCTATAATAAGGAACTTTTTTTGTCTGTTAGATTTGAGAAAAAAAATATAAACGAAGTGGATACTGCTGAAATTACATCCTTTGGAAATGGTTTAGGTCAGTGTAAAAATCTTTTATACTTAAATGGTATCACTCAAGGAAGTACCTATGGGGATGTAATAAAAGCATTTGGCGAAACTGATACACCAGAAGATAAGGATAGTTTTTTTGAAATGTATTATTATTTTGATAACTACAGTCTCTCTTTTGGTATAAGTGAGGGTAAAGTATTAGGAATAACATTAGAGGAGGAATAATAAATGAGCAATATAATTAAAAAATTCTTTTCATTCCTTGTTTGGGTATTGGTTTGGATAACCTGTATTTATTCAGGGATTTCATATGCATTTATGAAAGAGTCAATGTTTTTACAGACACTTACTGAAAATAATTTTTTGATGGGAAGAAAGCGTATAATTGCATCTTTTTTTCTTATATTTACTCTTAGTGCAATAAAAATTATATACTTTTTATTTAAAGATGTACATACAAATAGGGAAAAAATACTTAACGCCTTTTTCCCATTGCTCTTTTTCATTTTCGGCTTTATTTTTAGCAATGTAGGCTTAATTCCCGAAAAACCATATGGAATTTTATTAAATATATTCAAAGAACATTATAATTTTGGCGTAGGTATCTTATTTATAGCATTTGCTGTGGTTTGGACTGCAATAATTTTTAAAACAAAATTGGTGCTAGATAGAACTTCAAGCCAGTTTCCCTTAATCAATAAATATAAAAATTTAATTTCTTCTATTGTAGCTTTAAATCTTCCTTTTATTATAATTTTAAACATGATTTATTTTATTATTTTTAGTAGGTTTTCAGATGGGCTAATAGGGTTAACTTCGATTGCTATTCTTCTATATTGGAGCATATATTTCATAGTATTCTTAATCTATAAGTATAAATCATTTTTTGCTTTAGATGAAGATGCTAATTGAAAACATCACTGTTTATTTGAAACAATGATGTTGTTTGAATGAAAAACCTTAATGCATTTACTTATATACCTAACAGGAATGTAGCTATTGTAAAATATATCATTAGAGCTGCAGCATCAACAATTGTTGTTATTAATGGACTTGCCATAATTGCTGGATCAAGTTTGAGCTTTTTTGCTATGATAGGTAATATACCACCCACTACCTTAGATAAAACAACTGTGAAAAACAATGTAATAGCCACTGTCAAAGCTACTAATATATCAGCCTTGCCAATATAATATATTCTTAAAAAGTTGACAACTGATAAAACTATCCCAACAATAGCACTTATACATAACTCTTTCCGTAAAACCTTCAGGATATCTTTAGGTTTAATTTCTCCTAATGCTAATCCTCTTATAACTAGCGTTGAGGATTGTGAACCAGAATTTCCACCTGTGTCCATAAGCATTGGTATAAAGGATGATAGTATTGTTACTGATTGCAATGCATTCTCATACCTTATGATTATCGCCCCAGTAAAGGTGGCAGAAATCATCAGTATTAAAAGCCATGGCATTCTATGCTTTGCTAGTACCCAACTACTTGTCTTTAAATATTCCTTTTCTAGTGGTTGCATTGCGGCCATTTTTTGAAGGTCTTCCGTAGATTCTTGATCAATAACATCTAAAATGTCATCAACTGTAATTATCCCAACAATCCTATTCTCATTATCTACAACAGGCATAACATAATAATCATACTTCTTAAACAAACCAGCAACATCTTCTTGGTCATCATGGGTGTTTATCGATATCACGTCTGTTTCCATAACATCCTTAACAACTGTAGATTCATCACTTAGTATTAATTTTCTAAGTGAGATAATACCTTCAAGTATTCTATTACTGTTAATAACATAGCATGTATCAATTGTTTCTTTATCAATTCCAATTTTCTTAACATACTGTATTGCTTCCTTAATTGTCATTTCCTTTTTTAAATCAACATACTCTATTGTCATTAGACTACCCGCAGAATCGACAGGATAATTTAAAAATTGATTAATAATCTTCCGAGTTTTATTATTAGTATTTTTCAGAATTCTTTTCACAACATTCGATGGCATTTCTTCTATAAGATGGATAACATCATCCATAAAAAGATTATCTATAATGTCAATGGTTTCTTGATCTGTAAACGAATCTATAACATACTCTTGAAGTTCACTTGTCATATGAGTAAAGATATCAGAAGACAAATCCTTTGGTAAAATTCTGAAAACTACCAGTAATTCCTTTGGGTCAATTTCTCCAAATAATTGTGCTACATCAACCACATTCATGTTTATAATTTCATTTCGTGCTTCTAAATGTTTACCCTGTTCTATAAGATTAAGAACTTTTTTGTTCATTTATG
>CAZSZG010000008.1:30617-37177 GCA_964610805.1 uncultured Oscillospiraceae bacterium | reverse complement strand
TTGTTCATCTAACACAATTTCAGGCTTAATATACCTAAACTCAAGAACTTTTTCAACATCTGACAAGGATAACGCTTTGATAATATGTCCTTTTGAGGTTTTAGAATTAAGATAAAAAATTACATCACATTTTTTGAAATAACGTTGCCATATACTCTGTCTAATTTTTATTTTACTTATCTTGTCTTTTTTAGCGATAATAGTATGATATGCAAACACTCTGCAATAACAAATACAAAGTTGGTCATCCTCAATTGAAAAGCCACTGGTGAAAACTGATACCAGTTTTACAATAAACAGCCAAACTAATGGAATTTCTGCCATAAATAAAACAAACCTGATAATTTCGGTTAGTGATGGGTATAAATTCAACATCAACTGTCCAGCCATAAAAACAAGTACAGCAAAAAGCAATGGCACCCAGCTATACCTAAAAGCCGTAGTTTTTCTTGGTTTTAACATTGATTTATGAAGTTTTATGTCCCCTGCAAAAATTTTCAAAGCGTTCTGCACTTGATTTCTCTGCATTATCGGCACAAACACTGGTATTTCATTTTTCTCGTTCCCATAACCTGAACAGCTTATATTTACTGACATCACATTAAAAAGTTTCATAACTAAATTCTGCCTTAAATCGACATAGTTAACTTTTTGTAAAGCAAGATAATACACATATTTTTTTATTATTCCCATATTGATTTTAACGCTAGATTTATCCTTTTCTATCTTAAACCTTACATATCTGAAAACATTTCTAGCAAAAGATAAAAACCAACTCAAAAGTACCAATAAGGCTATTCCTATCGCAATAGGGGGAATTCTCGGCACAAGCTCTGTTGCAACCTCATTAGTTACATCGCTAAGCGTATCCGTTAACTTCCTGTTTATTATCTCCTCAATAATTTTTCCTGTCTGAAAAAAAGCCGTTGCTATATAAATTGCCCCTGAAAAACTGCTTGAAAATACAACTGAAAAGAAAACCATAGTCCACCAATTCGGCTTATAGGTGTACTTCATGCCCTCCTTTTTCTTCATTACTGTTATTTTTTCTTCCATCTCATTAAGGTCGCTATATTTCACTAATAACTTCATATCTGCCTTTGAATGTCCTGCTCCATTTGTATCAATAATCACATCTGCTGCCTGTATAAATAAATATAATAGTCTTCGTTCAGATGATACTGTCGATATTTTACTGAACGGTATATCCGTTTTTGTCCTTAAAAAAACTCCTTTTCGGTATATTATACTGTCCTCTTCAATTGTAAAATAACTACATCGCCATCTAATATAACCCATTGTTAATATCGCTAAAATAATAAGTATATCAAACCATGCCCCTTTAAGCCATAAATAAAGCTCGTTAATATCAAGCTTTATTGCTACAAATCCCCTTAGTAACGGGAATATCAGCAACCAAAGGTTTCTAGCAGAATATTGTAGTATTTTATATGGATGCTGATAAATCAATCGTTACACCTCACTTACTGCACGAACGCAAACCTATTTATAAATCTGCACTTCCGACATGATTTCCTCTAAATCCCTTTGCTTTAAAAAGGTAAGTATCATTCTTCCCCCAAAAGCATTTAGCATAACAAAATTAAACCCTGTTTTCTTAGAAAAAAGCGTTGAAATTACCGTTGTATATTGAATTGAATCAAATCTCATAACCTGATTGGTTTTATAGAAAACACCACTATGCTTAATTATTTTTCTATCTGTTGCATAATAATTCACACTTTTAAAATATAGTGGGAGGTATATAACGGCAACAAAAAAACATATTGTAATGAATACAAGCATTATAATCCACATAAAGATAGGTATAAAGGACAGGTAACGATATGTTAAAAATGCCACTATCGCTGTTACTATAAACATGAGTATGCGAAGTACATTTAAACCAGTTCTATCTGCATAATATCTTTTCATTTTCAACACCTCTCATTTATTATAACATAAAACCAAAATAGAATACAAGAATATCCATGAAGATACGGGGGATTTATTTAATATGATTGAAACTCTTAACAACATCGTTTGGGGAAACGGTATGATTTTCTTAATCCTTTGCACAGGACTTTACTTCACCCTTAAAACAAAACTATTCCAATTAACTAATTTTAAATATATTTTAAAGAATACTTTTCTATCAATTTTCAAGGACAAGAACACAACTCGTTCAAGTGATAAACATAGCATTTCTCAATTTCAGACTCTTTCAACAGCACTCGCTGCAACAATGGGTACAGGGAATATTGTCGGTGTTGCTACTGCGATTACTATCGGTGGTGCAGGTGCTATATTCTGGATGTGGGTATCTGCCTTTTTCGGTATGGCTGTTATATATGCCGAAAATTTTCTTGGCACAATATACCGTTATAAGAATGAAAAAAACCAGTGGATTGGTGGACCTCTCGCCTATCTTGATAAGGGTTTAGGCTGTCATTGGCTTGCTGTATTATTTGCAATTGTTTGCATATTAGCCTCTTTTGGAATGGGAAATATGGCTCAAGCGAACTCTATTTCGTCAGCAATGTCCTCAACGTTTAATATTTCCCCTCTAGCGACTGGAATAACCGTTGCTGTTTTAGTTGGAATAATAATTATCGGTGGAATAAAACGTATTGGAAGTATCACTCAAATGCTTATTCCAATACTGTCAATCTTATACATACTAGCGTCAGTTTTTATTATCACGATTAACTTCAAAAATATTCCTAATGCGTTCTCGCAAATATTCAACGGAGCGTTCGGTATCTCTGCAATTAGTGGTGGTGTGAGTGGTGCTGTGATAAAAAGGGCAATAAACATAGGCTTACGCAGAGGAGTTTTCTCCAATGAGGCAGGGCTTGGCAGTTCTGCTCTACTACATTCAGCAAGCAATGCGAAAAGTCCAAAATTGCAAGGAATGTGGGGCATTTTTGAGGTTTTCGTTGACACAATAGTTTGCTGTACGCTAACAGCATTAGTTATTTTATCAACAAACAGTACAAACTCAAACCTAGACGGTGTAGACCTTGTAATCAAGGCTTTTGAAAATGGTTTCGGACAGTATGCAGGTATATTTATCACAATCTCGATACTCCTCTTTGCCTTTGCAACCTTAATAGGTTGGTCATACTGTGGCGAAAGCTCTATACGTTTTATTTTCGGTGAATCAGCGATAAAATATTACAAGCTTTTGTTTATCTTTATAATCATAATTGGTGCAACCTCTAAACTTTCAATTGCATGGACAATTTCCGATATTTTCAATGGGTTTATGGCTATTCCAAATCTGATAGGAATTCTCCTTTTAAGTTATAAAATTAAAATACCAAATAAACGTATAAATCACAAACATAAGGACAATAATTATAATTAATTAAAGTTCAATTTGTTTGTGAAAGGATGTTTATATGAAAGCTGTTATTTTTTGTGATAGTGATGAAAATGCTTTAATGCCGATTACATCGACAATGCCTAAGTTTATGTTACCAATATGTGGGCGTATTGCTATGCACTATGTTCTCGATTCCGTTAATAATTATGATATTACTCATGCGTTAATCGTAAGTGATGATAATCAGGATAAGCTTAATTTACTTTTTAAATCGGGCAGTTTTAAAAATGTTAAGCTAGACTTTTTGACTTCCGATGAGCTTATTAATTATAATTTTGATGATGATATTGTTTTTATCAGCGATATTATGCTGTTTAACTTTAATTTATATGAGGCATTAAACCATCAGCTTTCAGCAAACCCTTTTGCAACAATTATTGCAAAGCCTGTTGCAACTTCACAAAGCAAGGAACTTATTCTTGTTAATAAAGATGGACTGGTAGAGTCAATGTTAAGCAAACAATCCAACAATAGCTTTTACAGTAATCTTGCTAATACAGGTGTTTGGATTGTCCCCTCACAAAATACCAATCGTTTCTTTCAAAGTTACATCACAAAGCATAGAATTTCTGCTAAGGATTTTAATATTTCTGCCTTTGAAGATAAGGGATACTGGTGTAGTATTCACAATATCAAGGAGCTTTTGAAATGCCAAAGAGATGTCCTAACTTCCAAAGCTCCGTTTGAATTTGGTGGGCATAAAATGCTCAATGGAATTGTTACTTCTGACCTACAGGATTTCCCAAACAATATACAAATAAATCCTCCTGCATATATAGGAAAAAATGTTTCTATTGGCAGTGGCACTATTATAGATAATAGCACAATTATCGGCAATAATGTTACTATCGGAAAAAATGTAAAACTTTATGGTGCGATAATTATGAGTGGTGCTTATTTAGGCGACCGTGTTGAGTGTACTAATTGTGCAATTTCTAAAAATGCAACATTGCTAAATTCCTGTGTTATAAATGAGCATTGCATTATTGGTGAATCAGCTATTATAGGTGAAAATTCAGTCATAGAAGATGGCGTTAGGGTTTGGAATAATAAACGGATTGAACGAAATACTGTGGCTAGTTTTGATATTCGTCATGGCAATATACAATCCTTGCATATCGGTGAGGACGGTATTTATGGAGAAACAAACGGCGAAATTTCAGCTTATACAGCAGTGAAAACAGGTATTAGTCTTGTTAATGCAGGAAAGAATATTGCTGTCGGTTATAAACCAAATAGCAGGACTTCACATTGCATTGCAACAGCCTTATGTGCAGGTATTGCGTCTGCTGGTGGTAATGCTATGATTATGGGCGAATGTATAGAAAGCGAACTTGCTTTCCTCACAACTGAATGTAAGCAAGAGTTAGGCGTATATATCGAATCAAACTCTGTTACAAAAATTAAACTTATTTCAAAAGATGGCTTAACGCTTGATAGATTATGTGAGGCTTCAATAGAATCTGGGTTAAACGGAAACACATCATTAAGGGCATCTTATGATAATTTTGGTGAAATATCTGACGCACAGCAAATGAAAAAGCTTTATGAATTAGAGCTAATAAGACGTATTCCAGATAATCTCAATGCAAATATAGGAATAAGCACATCTAATAAGTATATTAAAAAGCTTTTCAATCGCTTGATTAAGCCAAATACAGATAATAGCGAAAGAATTGTGTTTCAAATATCCTCTAACGGAAAAAAAGCTTCTGCTTTTAGTGAGGAAACAGGCTTTGTTTTTTATGAAAAGCTTGTTGCAATTTGCTGTCAGAATCTGTTTGAACATGGTCAAGATGTTGCTCTACCCTACTCATTTTCTCAAACTATTGATGAGGTCGCTAAGCAATATGGCAGAAAAGTGCATAGATATTATGATTGCCCCGATAATTGCTCTGATTCTGGTGCAAGACAGCTTGCAAGAAAGTTGAGTTTTCCACATGATGGAATTATGCTTATGTTCGATATTATGAGAATATTGACGGAAAGGAATGTAGAGTTTAAGGATATTGTTAAATCCTTGCCACAAACCTTTACTACATCACGTTCGATAAGCTGTACGAGTCAAAACCTCAATTTTATAAAGGAGTTGTCGGACAGTAGCGATTTTGAACATGAGGGCGTATGGGTTAAGGAGGAAATTGGGGAGGTTTTTATTCGCCCATCAAAGACTGGGAAAAGTATACTTTTGTTTGCTGAAAGCTTTTCGTCTGAAACAGCCTCTGAGCTATGTAGTTCGTATGAAGATATAATAAAGAGCAAGTTAAAGAGCTGATTTTTTATTGCAAAACTTGTTTTTGTTCTTGGTTGGCTTTTACCACAGAAATTCAGTTTAATTATTTAATTCAGCAAAGCATGGTTCTTATTTGCTTTGCTGAATTCAACAATATAAGGTATATTCAATGACAGCAAAGCAACCAATAACCAAAAACATAAAACTATATTTAACAATATAAATTATATTCAATGACATCAAAGCACGCAAAAACCTTAGCGAAAGCAAAAACAAAGCCCAAGCGGTGAATGAGCGAATTAACATTATTTATGTAATTTTATTGTACCCATTATATAAAAATAATTGCTTGACATTAGTAGTAATTTACCGTATAATTAATATTGAATATTTATAATTTAACAAATAGGGAGTAATAATTTAAAGTTATCCTAATTTATTTTATATTTTTGTGTATAAGGCGTAGGATTGAGCGACAAGTCCTCCGCCTAATATAAATATCTAAACTTATAGAAGTTCAAATACTTATGCTTAGCACAAGTCTGTTTATTTTATAAAAAACTTTCAAGTATTATATATACACGACTTTGCAGCATAGCAACAATCGTTTATTTGCCTTTCCCGAAAATACTTATTGATTTCTAACAAACGTTCTTATACTGGTTAATTCTGCTGACGGAAATAATTATATAACGTAATAACGTATAAATAAAATTAATGCAATTAAATATAATGGAAAATTAAATTTTTATTTAGAATTGGTATCATAAACCATTTAAGGCTAGGGTTGATAACGCTTGTAATTAATTAAAAGCGAGGTTTAAATGTGAGTAGTAATGAAGTAAAGAATCCCCCGAAGAATTGGGTAGAAAGTACCCCAAAACATAATGTTCAACATAACAATGCACAACATAATAATGCACAGCAAAACAATGCACA
>CAZSZG010000008.1:23446-30517 GCA_964610805.1 uncultured Oscillospiraceae bacterium | reverse complement strand
AATGCACAGCAAAACAATGCACAACATAACAATGCACAGCAAAACAATGCACAACGTAACAATGTTCAACATAACAATGTACAGCAAAACAATGTTCAAAGCAATAATGCTCAACGTAACAATGTTCAACATAACAATGCTCAACGTAACAATGTTCAACATAACAATGCTCAACATAATAATGCTCAACGTAACAATGTACAGCAAAACAACAGCAATATTGCTCCACGAGCTAACAATGTTGCTCCTAAGAGTACTACAAATAATGCACCACGCACAAGTAATTTTATTAAAAAGCCAACTAACAACCTACAGAGAAAAAATAATCCTATTTCAAAAGTGAAGCCTTTAAATACATCTGTGAAAAGTCCTGAAGCTCAGGATGTTAAGACTAAAAAAGAGGTTAAGAAAACACCTTTGAGAATTATTCCTCTTGGTGGATTGAATGAAATTGGTAAAAACTTGACGGTTTTTGAATGCGTTAATGACGCTTTTCTTGTTGACTGTGGACTTGCTTTTCCTGACTCTGAAATGCTTGGAGTCGATATTGTTATCCCTGATTTCACCTATCTTGAGAAAATTAAGCCTAGATTAAGAGGTATTGTTTTAACTCATGGTCATGAGGACCATATAGGTGGTATTGCCTATTTGCTTAAGAAAATCAATCTCCCTATTTACGGAACAGCTCTTACTCTTGGACTTCTTGCTGGTAAATTGCGTGAGCATGGTCTTTTTGGCAAGGTTAAATTGAATGTTATTAAGCCTAAACAGACTATAAAAATGGGCTGTATGGCTGTTGAATTCATTAGAGTTAACCACTCTATACCTGATGCTGTCGGTATGGCTATACACACACCTGCTGGGATTGTTATTCATACGGGTGACTTTAAAGTTGACTACACCCCTATAAATGGTGGTATTATCGACCTTGCACGTTTTGGCGAGCTTGGCTCAAGGGGCGTATTAGCTCTTATGTCGGACTCAACAAATGCTGAAAGAAGTGGTTATACACAAACTGAACGTACGGTTGGTGATTCGTTTGATTCCCTTTTCGATAAAGCTGAGGGCAAACGTATAATTATTGCCACATTCTCATCTAATGTGCATAGGGTTCAACAGATTATTAATTGTGCTGAACGTTTCGGAAGAAAAGTCGCTGTTTTCGGACGAAGTATGGTTAATGCTGTGACTATTGCTATTGAACTTGGCTATCTAACAGTGCCAAAGGGAATTATTATTGATATTGATGCAATGAATCGCTATGATAGCGAAAAAATTGTATTGATTACTACTGGAAGTCAGGGCGAGCCAATGTCTGCACTAACAAGAATGGCTATGAATGACCATAAAAAAGTAAATATTACTCCTTTGGACTTTATTATTATTTCTGCAACACCGATTCCTGGAAATGAGAAATTTGTTACCAAAGTTATAAATGAATTGATGAAGTCGGGTGCTGAGGTTATTTATGAGAAGATGTACGATGTTCACGTTTCAGGACACGCTTGTCAAGAGGAATTAAAGCTTATGATGGCTCTTACAAGACCTCAGTTCTTTATTCCTATTCATGGTGAGTATAAGCATCTCAAAAAGCACGCTGAATTGGCAGTAGAAATGGGTATCCCAAAAAGCAATATAATTATCGGTGAAATAGGAAATGTTATTGAAACGGATGGCTTGGAAATGAAAATAGTTTCACAGGTTCCAGCTGGCAGAGTTTTAGTTGATGGACTTGGGGTTGGCGATGTCGGCTCTATCGTGCTTCGTGACAGAAAGCATCTTGCTCAAGATGGCTTGATTATTGTTGTGATAAGTATAGATAAGTCTAGTAATACTGTTATCGCAGGCCCTGAAATTATTTCAAGAGGGTTCGTTTATGTAAGAGAGGCTGAGGAGTTGATTGATGCTGCTAAACAGCTACTTAATACCACTCTTTCTAGCCTTACTGTTAATGATTTCAAGGAATGGAATTTCGTGAAAGCAAAGCTTCGTGATTCCCTGTCCGATTATATTTATCATA
Organism: uncultured Oscillospiraceae bacterium; assembly: GCA_964610805.1. Classification (GTDB taxonomy): domain Bacteria; phylum Bacillota; class Clostridia; order Oscillospirales; family Ruminococcaceae; genus JAAYPV01. The sequence continues at coordinate 28,497 of CAZSZG010000008.1, read as the reverse complement.
AAACTAAGCGTTCTCCAATGATTTTACCAATAATCATGGAAAGCTAAATTAAACCACATAAATTAACATAACGCATTTCCTGTGTTTAGAGGATAAAGTTTTAAACTTTATCCTCAACTAATAAAGGTGATTAAATGAAAAAAAAACAGCTATGGTTCTTTTTACTTAATGCTATATTACTTATGATAATATCCGCAATTTCTGTCTCTATAATATATAGGCATAATTTTTATGCGTTCATATTTTTATTAATTCCATTAGCTATTCTAAGTATAGCTTTTTTGTTGCAAACATTTGTCGCTAAAAATAATATCTATAAATTTGTATCCAAACTCGACCATAGAATTAACCAAACTGCCAGTGACGCACTTTATTTGTATCCTGCTGCGTCAGTTATTATTAATGATGAGGGTACTATTGTTTGGTATAATAAATTCTTTTTTGAGAAGATTACAAGTGGTAAAGATGTGTTCGGTATGATGATTAATGAAGTTATCAGCGTTGATATAAATTTGATTTTATCAGATAAGTCTTCCGTTGTTTCATATAAAAATAGGGCTTATGAGGTTATTGCTGAAAAAACACAACGTGATGATAACCCCCTTTATATGTTAAGTTTTACTGATATTACTGAAAATGTTTTGCTACGGGATAAATATGAAATGTCACGTCCGTCTGTACTACTGATTATAATTGATAATTATGACGATTTACTTCTTAATGCTAAGGAATCTGAAAAAGCTCATGTTTCTGTTTCGATTGAACGGTTGCTTGAGGACTTTATGTCAAGCACTACGGGAGTTCTTCGTAAGCTTTCTAAGGATAGATTTATTGCTGTTATTGAGGAAAAGCATTTGCAGATTATTATTAATGATAGATTTAAGATACTTGATGAAGCTAGGACTATTATTGTGGGAGAACGCACAAACCTTACACTTTCCATAGGCGTTGGACATGGTGCAGAAACACTTGCTGAAAGTGAAGTGCTGGCAAAGCAATCGCTTGATATGGCTTTGGGTAGGGGTGGAGATCAGGCTGTTATTAAAATTGAATCTGGATTTAAGTTCTTCGGTGGAGTTTCTAAGGGCGTTGAAAAGAAATCCAGAAGTAAAATTCGTATAATTGCAACTGCTATGAAGGAGCTGATACAATCCTCTGAGAAAGTCTTTATCATGGGGCACGCTTTCGGCGACCTTGATTCGATAGGCTCGTCTATCGGGCTTGCTGGTGCTATTCATGCTTTAGGTTCAGAGGCTTATGTTGTTTGCGACCCTGTAAAAAACCTGTCAAAACCACTTATAGAAAAATTCAAACAAGCTGAGGGCGACAATATTTTTATGAATATACCACAAGCCCTTTCAAGCTTTACTGAAAATAGCTTGCTTATTATCGTAGATACACATAATAAGGACTTTCTTGAAAGTAAAGAGCTTTATGAAATGGCTAAACATATAGTCATAATTGACCATCATAGGAAAACTGTAAATTTTATAGATAATGCTGTGATATTTCATCATGAACCTTATGCATCCTCTGCCGCTGAAATGGTGACAGAAATTATACATTATTTCTTTGATACTTCTAAAATTTCGTCTGCTTATGCTGAGGCACTTTTGGCTGGAATTGCTCTTGATACCAAAAACTTTGTAATGAAAACTGGAGTAAGAACGTTTGAGGCGGCTGCATCACTTAGAAAATTAGGTGCTGATACAATATCAGTTAAAAAGCTGTTTTCTAGTTCAATTGAATCATATCAATGCAGGTCAAATCTAGTTGCGAATGCTGAAATTCATAATAATTGTGCTATTGCAATATCTGACTTAAATTCAGAGGAGATAAGATTTATTGCTCCTCAAGCGGCTGATGAGTTGTTGGGGATTGCTAATGTTGACGCATCATTTGTTATATTCAAATCTAACGGCAGTATTAATATATCTGCACGCTCATTAGGAAATATTAATGTACAGGTTATTATGGAAAAGCTCGGTGGTGGTGGGCATCAAACTATGGCTGCTACTCAATTGGTCGATGTTGATACAGGGAGAGCAAAAAAGATGCTGATAGATGCAATCAATGATAATTAATGATTTTTACTATTTGTGTAAAATAAATATTTTTTTATAAGAAAGGAATAAATTATGAAAGTTATACTTTTAAAAGACGTAAAAGGAACAGGTAAGGTTGGCGACGTAAAAGAAGTTGCTGATGGATATGCTCGAAATTTCCTTATTGTTAAGGGCATTGCTATTGAGGCTACTGCTAAAAATTTAAGCGATTTAGCTGGAAAAAAAGCTTCTGACAAGCATAAGGTTGACTTGGAAAAGCAAGCTGCTGCTGATATTGCAACGGCGATAAATGACAAGGTTGTAAAACTTCCAGCTAAGGCTGGTACAAGTGGAAAGCTTTTCGGTTCGATTACTTCTGGAAATATATCGGATGCTATCGAAAAACAGCTTAATCAAAAGGTTGATAAGAAGAAAATATCACTTAAATCAGATATTAAAAACTTTGGTACTTATGAAGCTGATATAAAGCTTTACGCTGGTATCAATGCTAAGGTGACTATTGAAGTGATAGAAGAGGAATAGAATTGCAGAGGTAAATAATGGATTATAATGATAGTTTTCTCCCAGCAAATGACCTACCCTATAGTCTTGAGGCTGAACAGACAATTCTTGGTGCAATTTTAATAGACTCCAACGTACTGACGGTGGTTTTGGAAAAAATTAAGGCTGATTGCTTTTATAATGAACAGCATAAAGAGCTTTTCTCTATTATAATGAGAATGTTTACAACAGGCATGAATGCTGATATTATCACTGTTTTGAATGAGGCTATGCAGGCTAATATTTTTGAAACGTCTGCTCAGGGACGTTCGTATCTTGCATCACTTATGAATAGTGTTCCATCTGTCGCTAATATCGAAAGCTATTGCAAAATAGTATCAGAAAAATATTATATACGCCGTTTGGCTTTGGCTGCTAAGGAAATTCTAAGTGAAATTTCTAGTGGTAATAATGATGCACAGCTTTTGCTTGATAGTGCTGAACAGAAAATTTTCGATATAAGACAGGGTAAAGACGTTCAAGGGCTTACTCATATTAAAGATGTTGTTTATGAAGCTTATGATAGGCTTGCAAAAATAACTGGTCCTGATAAGGATAAGTATCTTGGTGCAAAAACTGGCTTTACATATCTTGATACCATCACGACAGGTTTAAATAAATCCGACCTTATTCTGCTTGCAGCTCGTCCAGGTATGGGTAAAACCTCGTTTGCACTGAATATTGCTACCAATGTTGCTAGGCATGCTAAGAAAGATGTTGCCGTTTTCTCGCTGGAAATGTCAAAGGAACAGCTTGCAACAAGGATGCTTTCTACGGAGGCGTTGGTTGATAGTAATAAGCTGAGAAGTGGTAGATTGGCTTCCGATGACTGGGTTCGGCTTGCTTCAAGTGCGAATGTTCTCTGTGGATTGCCATTGTATATTGATGACACTGCCGCAATTACTGTTCAGCAGATTAAGGCAAAACTTAGACGTATGAAAAATGTTGGGTTGGTTGTTATTGACTATTTGCAGCTTATGACATCTGCTCTAAAAACTGATAATAGAGTTGTGATTATTTCGGAAATCACAAGACAATTAAAAATTCTAGCTAAAGAGATTAATATCCCCGTTATGCTTCTGTCACAGCTTTCTAGAGGCCCTGAAAGTAGAACTGATAAGCGTCCAATGCTTTCGGATTTGAGAGAATCAGGTTCAATCGAGCAAGACGCTGATATTGTTATGTTTCTTTATAGAGATGCCTATTATAACAAGGAAAGTGAGCAACAGAATGTTACAGAATGTATAGTATCAAAGAATCGTCATGGTGAAACTGGTACAGTTGAACTTGTTTGGGACGGTCAGTTTACAAGGTTTTCAAACGCTGAATTTGATAGGAATGATTAAGAGGTTATTTTGGATAAATTATGTAATAAGGTTGTCAATGCTGTTGAAAAGTATAAAATGATAGATTATGGTGATAATATTATAATTGCTCTTTCTGGTGGTGCAGACAGCGTTTGTTTGTTGCTTGCATTGCTTGAGTTGAAGAACAAGTATAATTCTACCATATCTGCTATTCATATTAATCATATGCTTAGAGCAGAGGAAAGCGACTCTGATGAGGAATTTTGTGTTAGCCTTTGTACTAGATTAGGTATTAGTCTTGTGGTTGAAAGACATGATGTTGCTTTATACGCTAAGTTAAATAAGCTTTCTGTTGAAGTGGCAGCAAGGGATATACGCTATGAGGCATTTAAAAAGAATTCAATAGGTATGAAGTTGGCAACTGCTCACACTTCTTCTGATAATGCTGAAACTATTATTCATAATCTCACAAGGGGAACGGGGCTTAAAGGTCTGCTTGGTATTCCCCCTGTTCGTGATAATATTATTAGACCACTTATTTTCGCATCCCGTGAGGAAATTGAGGGATACCTTGAGCTGAAAAATCAAGATTATGTAACCGACAGCACGAACCTTTCTGATGATTATACTAGAAATAAAATTAGACATAAAGTTGTGCCTTGTTTGCAAGAAATTAACCAATCATTTACTAACACTGTTTCCACTAATATTTCAGCTTTGGAACTTGAAAATAGTTTTATTGAGGAACAGACAGATATTGCATATAATGAGTGTTTCTCTCCCCCATTTTCGCTTTGTGGATTGCAAAGGTATCATAAGGCTGTTCGTCATCGTTGCGTTGTTCGATTGCTTAGTTCAGCGAATTTATCCTATGATTTAAGTCGAATTTTTGCAATTGACGACATAATTATGTCAAAGGGGAAAATTAACATAGCGAATGATGTTTATATTGTGTCAAAAAAGGGTACTCTTTCAATAGAGAATTTTCAACAACCGATTGTTAATGATGTTGAGTTTGAGTTGAAGATTGGTGTTAATAAATTTTCTGACACAAAAATATGCAAAGCTGAAATTGTAAAAAACTTTAATTTGGACACAGTTTGTTCAAATTTTGTTAACAAAAAGTTAAACATTTATT
>CAZSZG010000008.1:1317-23346 GCA_964610805.1 uncultured Oscillospiraceae bacterium | reverse complement strand
AGAATACAGGAACTGGGTGAGCAAATTACCCGTGATTATAAAAATAAAAAGTTGCTAGTTATTGGTGTTTTAAAGGGCTGTTTCGTTTTTATGGCTGATTTAGTTCGTGAAATTAATTTGCCTTGTGAAATTGACTTTATGTATATTTCAAGCTATAATAAGAGTACTGTTAGTTCGGGTGTGATTAATATTGTTAAGGATTTGAGCATTGATGTTTCTGGTTATGATGTGCTTATAATTGAGGATATTTTGGATACAGGGCTAACGCTTGAAACGCTTTGTGCATTGCTTCAGACAAGGAACCCAAATTCGCTGAAAATTTGTACGTTGCTTGATAAACCGTCAAGACGAAAGTCTAATATTTTTGCTGATTATGTCGGATTTGTAATAGATGATAATTTTGTTATTGGTTATGGATTAGACTATGCAGAAGAATATAGGAATTTGCCTTATATAGGAATTTACAACCAAAATACATAGACAAAAGATAGGAGTGAATTTATTGACACCCAAAAAAAATAAAGGCGTATTAATTTATGTCATCGTAATAATTCTGATAGTTTTTTCAATAACTTGGATTTGGCCTTATTTATTCAACAATAGTAAGGAAACTAAATATTCTGAAATTATTGAACATTTTGATAATTATAAGGTTACTAACTACACGTTCGATTTAGGCACTGGAGAACTTGTTCTTCAGTTAAAGGATCAGGACGAAAAGATCAAATATACAGTTCCAAATGTGAATATTTTCCTAACGGATACGGAGGAATATCGTCAAGAATACAATGAAAAAAATCCTGATGCTCCTCTTGAACAAGATTATTTTAAGATAAAGGATAATTCTTGGCTTGTAACGATTGTTCCAACGGTAATACTACTCGTTATGGTGGTGCTCCTCTTCTTCTTTATGATGCGTCAGGCGGGTGGTGGAAGTAAATATTCTTCATTCGGTAAGGCAAATGTTAAAAGTCAACTGCATCAGGGAAAAAAGACTACTTTTGCCGATGTTGCTGGGGCTGATGAGGAAAAGCATGAGTTGGAGGAAATTGTTGACTTCTTGAAGAATCCTAAAAAGTATTCGGATATAGGTGCAAGGATTCCTAAGGGCGTATTGCTGTTAGGGCCTCCTGGTACTGGTAAAACCTTGCTTGCAAGGGCTGTCGCTGGTGAAGCTGGTTGTCCTTTCTTCCCTATTTCTGGTTCAGACTTTGTTGAGATGTTTGTCGGTGTCGGTGCTTCAAGGGTTCGTGACTTGTTTGAACAGGCTAAGAAACACGCTCCCTCGATTATCTTTATAGATGAAATTGATGCCGTTGGGCGACATAGAGGTGCTGGTCTTGGTGGCGGACATGATGAACGTGAACAAACGCTAAATCAGCTTCTTGTTGAAATGGACGGCTTTACTGGCAATGAGAATATTATTATTATTGCTGCAACTAACAGACGTGATATACTAGACCCTGCGTTGCTTAGACCTGGCCGTTTTGATAGACAGGTTGTTGTTGGTTATCCCGATGTTAAGGGCAGAGAGGAAATCCTCATTGTTCATACTAGGAATAAACCACTTGCACCTGATGTTAACTTAAAGGTTATTGCACAGACAACAGTTGGGTTCACTGGTGCTGACCTTGAAAACCTTGTTAATGAGGCATCATTGCTTGCTGCTCGTAAAAATAAGAAAGCTATTACTAAAGATGAAATTGAGGAGGCTACTATTAAGGTAATTGCTGGACCTGAAAAGAAATCTCGTGTTGTTACTGAAAAGGAAAAAAGGTTGACTGCTTATCACGAAAGCGGGCATGCAGTTTGTACCTATTACTGTGAAACGCAGGATAAGGTTCATCAGGTTTCAATTATTCCTCGTGGAATGGCTGGTGGTTATACAATGTCACTACCAGAGCATGATAAATCCTTTGTTAGCAAGAGTGAGATGAAAGAGAATATCATTACTCTACTCGGTGGTCGTGTTGCTGAAAAACTGATACTTGACGATATATCAACTGGTGCTTCAAATGATATAGAACGTGCTACTGCTATTGCTCGAAATATGGTTACTAAATATGGATTCAGTGAAAAGCTTGGGCCAATTGTTTATGGTAGCGATTCTAATGAAGTTTTCTTAGGTAAGGATTTTAACAGCTCACGCAATTATTCAGAGAATGTTGCAGCTGAAATTGATTCAGAAATTCGAGAAATTATCGAAGATTCATACGAAGGAGCTAAGGAAATTCTTGAGGCTCATATAGATCAATTGCATTTCCTAACTAAGTATCTTTTGAAGTTCGAAAAGATAGATGCTAGTGAATTTGAAAAGGTTATGACAGGGGAACTTGGTGAAGAAGTATTTACTGACTCATTTGTAAGTAGCTTTGCAAAGCCAAAAGATGACAACGCTGATATTGATGTTAAATAATTAATAAGAGCAGTAGATTTATACATCTACTGCTCTATTCTATATAAAAAGGTTGATTAATTTCAGTTTATAATGTATAATATAATGGTAGGAATTAAGTTTACTACTATTATATAAAATTTAAGGAGATGTTTTAATAATGGATAAGAAAGTAATTGATTTGCTAAATGAACAGATTAACAAAGAGTTGTATTCTGCATATTTGTATTTAGATATGTCTAACTACTATGCTGCTGCTAACTTAAATGGGTTCAGTAACTGGTTCATGGTTCAAACACAGGAAGAAATGTCACACGCAAAATTGTTTATGGAATATTTACAGAATAATAGCATTGATGTTAAGCTATCTGAAATTAATGCTCCTGATTTATCTTTCACAGATTTCATTCAGCCACTTGAAGAATCATATAAACATGAACAGTTTGTAACAGCGTCAATCTACACTATTTATGAGGCTGCTCAAAATGCTAAGGACTATCGTACTATTCAATTCTTGGATTGGTTTGTTAAGGAACAGGCTGAGGAGGAAAAGAATGCAGATGAGTTGATTGGTAAATATAAGATTTTTGCACATGATGGCAAGGGACTTTATGTACTTGATTCTGAACTTTCAGCTAGAGTTTACTCTCCTCCATCACTAGTTCTGTAAAATATAAACGTAAAAAAACTGATGTCGTATATACGGCATCAGTTTTTATTTATTTAATTGAGTTTTTCACAATTTCAATAAAGTAATTATGAACGGTTGTATCCTTTGTAAGTTCTGGATGAAAGGCTGTAACAAGCTGATTTTCATACTGTGCAGCGACAATCTTCCCGTTAACTTCGGACAAAACCTTTGTACCTTTTTGGGCAGATTCAATGTACGGAGCACGAATGAATACCATTGGTATAATACCCATTTCACCAAATTTAGCCTCCGCATTAAAGCTTCCAAGCTGTCTGCCATAAGCGTTTCTTTTTACGGTAATCGGCATGGTTGCGAAGTGTTTTCGGTCATCGTTTTGAATGTCATTCGCCAAAAGCAACAGCCCAGCACAAGTTCCGAATACAGGTAAACCATTTTCAATCTTCTCTTTTAATGGCTCAAAAAGGTTTAACTCATGCAAAAGCTTGCCCATAACTGTACTTTCTCCACCAGGTAAAACCAAGCCGTCAAAATCATTATTAATATCACTTAACTGGCGTATTTCAAAGCAATCAACACCAATTGAGTCGAATATCTTTATATGCTCAGCAAATGCTCCTTGAAGTGCAAGAACGCCTATTTTCATGCGTTATATTCCTCTTTCCGCCATTAGGATTTCAATTTCCTGTTCGTTAATTCCAACCATAGCTTCGCCTAAATCCTCTGATAATTCAGCAAGCATTTTGTAATCATTGAAATTTGTAACAGCCTTTACAATCGCAGCTGCTCTTCTTTCAGGGTTTCCTGACTTGAAAATACCAGAACCAACGAACACGCCCTCAGCACCCAATTGCATCATCAATGCAGCGTCAGCAGGAGTTGCAACTCCACCAGCAGCGAAGTTTACAACTGGCAACTTGCCGTTTTCATGAACGTACTGAACCAAGTTGAAAGGAACCATAAGCTCTTTTGCAGCAAAATAAAGTTCGTCCTCTCTCATAGCTTGAAGTCTTCTGATTTCGCCGTCCATTTTTCTCATATGACGAACAGCTTGAACAATGTCACCTGTTCCAGGCTCGCCCTTTGTTCTTATCATTGATGCACCCTCGTTAATGCGTCTTAAAGCCTCTCCCAAGTCCTTTGCACCACATACAAAAGGGACTTCAAATTTGCTTTTATCAATGTGATTTTTATCATCTGATGGTGACAAAACTTCACTTTCATCAATGTAATCAATTTCCAATGCTTGTAAAATTTGTGCCTCAACAAAATGCCCAATTCTACATTTTGCCATAACTGGAATTGTAACTGCCTCTTGAATTCCCTTAATCATCTTTGGATCGCTCATGCGTGAAACTCCACCTACTGCACGAATATCAGCAGGAATTCTTTCAAGTGCCATAACTGCACACGCACCCGCTGCCTCAGCAATTCTAGCCTGTTCTGGTGTGGTAACGTCCATAATTACGCCACCCTTTAGCATCTGAGCTAACTCCTTGTTTAGTGAATAACGATTATTTTCCATTATAAAAACTCCTTTTTTATATACTTATGAGTATAATTTATACGAAATACTTGACTTTTTTTATTATAAGTATTATTATAAAGTAAAAGTGGCATTACTTCAATACTCAATTTTATTTTTTTTAATGTGGTCAGTTTAGGAGGATACCATGCTAACAATTATTTTATCGCCCAATTCCCCCGTTCCTCTCTATGAACAACTCTATCAGTTTATCAAGAACGAAATCGAGGCGAATAGACTTCAGGCAAATGATAAACTACCGTCAAAGCGAAGTCTTGCCTCACATCTTAAAATTAGCAGAAGTACCATAGAAACTGCCTATTATCAACTTCAAGCAGAGGGATATATTCATTCAAAAGCTGGAAGTGGCTTTTATGTTGAGCAAATAAATGAAAAACTTAACCCAGAAAAGACTGAACCGAATATTTCATATGCTGAATATAATGCTCCGAAAACTTATGAATATGAGTTCAAAACAAGTGGTATTGATATGAATTGCTTTCCTCTTTCAACATGGGCAAAGCTTTCAAGAGAAGTCTTATCCGAGAAAAAAGAGGAGATTTTATTATCATCTCACCCACAAGGAATGTACTCTCTGCGTGAGGAAATCTCACGATATTTATACAGTTTTAGGGGGATACAGGCAAGTCCTGAGCAGATTATAATTGGTGCTGGCTCTGAATTTCTTATCAGCCTTATTATTCAGATTTTAGGCAGAGATAAGGTTTATGGCTTAGAAGATCCAGGATACCCTAAAATGAAAAAAATATTTTATAGTAATGACGTTAAAACTATTCCTATTGGAATGGATGAATTGGGAATTAACATAGCTGATTTGCAAAAGTATAATATCAATGTCGCACATGTTACACCGTCGCACCACTTCCCTCTTGGAATTGTTATGCCAATAAGTCGGCGAATGGATTTGCTGAATTGGGCAACGCAAAATGACGACCGTTTCATTCTTGAAGATGATTATGACAGTGAATTTAGGTTTACAGGTAAGCCAATCCCAGCACTTCAAAGCATGGATTCATCGGAACAGGTTGTGTATATCAATACTTTTGCGAAAACGCTTGCACCATCGCTTAGGATTAGTTATATTGTTTTGCCAAAAAAACTGTTGAAAATTTACTATGAAAACTTTATGTTTTATTCTTGTACTGTGCCAAGTTTTGAGCAGTTCACGCTGTATAAATTCATGCATAACGGGTATTTTGAACGCCATATAAATCGCATGAGGAACATTTACAGAACAAGGCGTGATAGTCTGATTTCGTTGCTAATGAAGAGTAAGCTTGCTGATTGCATAGAGATAATCGGTCAGAATTCTGGACTTCATTTTCTTATGCGTGTTAATAATGGCATGACTGAACAGGAACTAGTTGACTCTGCGAAAAAGCAGGATATTTTGGTGCATGGGCTGTCGGATTATTACACATCTGCGAGGGTAAAGCACACAAAACCGTCTGTTGTTATAGGGTATTCGACTATTCAAACGGAGAGTTTAGAGGTTTGTGTAAAGAGGCTTGAGGTTTCGTGGGGGTAGGGGGTTGATTATGGTTCTTAGTTGCCTTTTACCATATCAAAAGTAAAATAATAAAAACTTCCCCTTGACATAAACGTCAATTTGTATTAAAATAGTATTGAGCAGACTATGCGATAGCGTGAACGCTTTAGTTTACGAGGAAAGTCCGGGCATCATAGAGCAGGGTAGCTGTTAACAACAGCCGAGGGCGACCTTAGGGCAAGTGCAACAGAAATATACCGCCATGCTTTGGCATGGTAAGGGTGGAAAGGTGAGGTAAGAGCTCACCGGAGTACAGGAGACTGTACTGCCATGTAAACCCTATCCGATGTAACGTCTATTGGTGCAATTCATCTTAACATCTGCTCGATGGGTGAATTGTAATGACGGCTAGAGCCTTATGGCGACATAAGGCGTAGATAAATTATCGCACACGACAGAACTCGGCTTATCGGTCTGGTCACAATAAAAGTCTTTTTCGTATGAAAAGGACTTTTGTTGTATAATTTTATATTTAGAATGGATAATATTATGAAAAAAATTATTTCTTTGCTACTGATTTCAATGCTCACAATCACGCTGTATGCCTGCAACAATAAGGACAGCTCCTCTAGCAACCTTAACCTAATGGAAGCAGTCACATACTCACCTTTAGAAAATATCGCTATTGATATTCCGATTGAATATGAAGAAGAAGATGGCAATTATGACATTACATTTTATAAAAAGAACAACGCAAGCATAACTGTGACTTCAGAGCCTACTAAAAACCATGATGATGACGTGGCTGATTATGGGCTTTATGCGTTAAAGCAATATTCAAATACATTCGATAGGTTGTCGGATGTTGAAGAGATTTATTTTGAGGTTGATGGACTTAAATTTAAGGTTAACCAGTTTAAATATACCATTTTGGGAGAGGTTGACGATATTGAAAAGCACTGTTATATTGGTTATGTAGTCAAGAATGAAATTGCCTATGTTATTTCATGTGTTTCATCAGTTCCGTCATTCGATTACAATAAAATTGGTTTTGAACAAGCCGTAAAAAGCTTTAGGTTTTTGGACTAAGTTTTACCATTAATAATGAGGAATCCATTGAAGATACAAGATTTGCACAAGCTAACAGCTACCATTAAAACGGTAGCTGTTTATTTTTATTCATCTAACGCTTGACGCATACTTGAAACTAGCTTGTAAACTTTGTCAATGGAATTCTCACCATGCTCTCCTATAAGCCGTACAATCGCACTTCCAACGATAACACCATCACAATATTTACTCATTGCTTTTGCTTGCTCAGGAGTAGAAATTCCGAACCCAACTGCACATGGGATTTTTGAATATTTCTTAATTGTTCCAAAAAATTCATCAAAATCAGTGTTGAATTCTGAACGAACGCCTGTTACACCAGTTGAGGAAACGCAGTATATAAAGCCTGTTGAATCCTCTGCAATTTTCTGTATACGGTCAGCAGAAGTTGGTGCAACAAGGCTGATTGAATGTTTGCCATATTTGTCTGCAACGTCCTGTATTTCGCCCTTTTCCTCATAAGGCATATCAGGCACAATAACTCCATCAATGCCATTTTCATCACATAGCTTGAAAAATCTTTCTGTACCAAAACGGTAAATTGTGTTCAGGTACATCATCATAAGCAATGGAATATCCGTTTTCTTGCGAAGTCGCTTTACCATTTCAAATATACCCACAAGCGTTGTTCCACCAGCCAAAGACCTCTCGCTTGCGTCCTGTATTACAGGGCCTTCTGCAATTGGATCTGAAAAAGGAATCCCAAGTTCGACTATATCTGCACCAGCATTTTCCATTGCAAGCACTGCTTTTTCCGTTGTTTCATAACCTCCGTCGCCAGTTGTTATAAAAGTAATAAGTGCCTTTTTATTTTGGCTTTTAAGCTGTTTAAACTTTGCATCTATCCTATTCATTGATATTAACCCCCCTGTATCTTGCGATTTGGTAAACGTCCTTATCCCCTCTGCCTGATAGATTTATCACAAGTATTTTATCGCTTGTCATTGTAGGAGCAATTTTTCTTGCTGCTGCAACAGCGTGTGCTGACTCAATTGCTGGAATAATTCCTTCTGTTTTTGAGAGATATTCAAATGCCTGAACTGATTCTTCATCTGTTATATCAACATATTCTGCTCTTCCTGTTTTGAAAAGATTAGCGTGTTCAGGTCCTATTCCAGGATAATCCAATCCAGCCGAAATAGAGTAAACAGAATCAATTTGCCCCTCATCATTCTGTAAAAAAAGCGACTTCATGCCATGAAAAATACCTGTACTGCCCTTTGCAATCGTAGCAGCATGAAGTTTTGTGTCTATCCCCTTGCCTGCTGCCTCAGCCCCTACTAGCCTTACACTCTCATTAGGTATAAAATCGTAGAACATACCCATTGCATTAGAGCCTCCTCCAACACAAGCAACAACGCAATCAGGGAGTTTCCCCTCCATTTCCATAAGCTGACGCTTAGTTTCCTCACCGATAATCTTTTGGAAATCCCTAACCATCATAGGATAAGGGTGAGGGCCCATTACAGAGCCAATTAGGTAATATGTGGTATCTATGTTGGTAACCCAATCACGCATAGCCTCATTAATAGCATCTTTTAGCGTTTTTGTTCCACTTTTTACACCAGTCACCTTTGCACCAAGAAGTTCCATACGATAAACATTAAGTGCTTGCCTATCCATATCCTCCTCACCCATGAAAACTTCACATTCAAGTCCGAACAATGCCGCCACTGTTGCAGTTGCTACACCATGCTGTCCTGCTCCTGTTTCAGCGATAATACGCTTTTTACCCATCTTTTTAGCAAGCAAAGCCTGACCTAAAACATTGTTGATTTTGTGAGAGCCAGTATGGTTTAAATCCTCACGCTTGATATAAATCTTAGCACCACCCAAGTCCTCCGTCATTTTCTTTGCATAGTAAAGCATTGACGGACGTGCTGCATAATTATTATAAAGTTCTGTTAATTCACTTATAAATCCCTCATCATTCTTATAAAACTCATAAGCTTTTTCTAATTCACAAACTGCATTCATAACGGTTTCAGGGACATACTGCCCACCGAATTCACCAAACCTACCTTTATTACCCAACTTAACCACTCCAGTTCATCTTATTAAATTCATAAGCCTTTTTATTTTCAATCTATCCTTAAAACCATCCGTTTCTATTCCACCAGAAATATCGACTCCGTATGGCTTTACTGTTTTAATTGCATTAGTTATATTGTTTTCATCAAGCCCACCTGCTAGGAAAATTTGCGTATTTATCTTAGCTTTTGTGATTATATCCCAATCAGCAAGCTTTCCAGTTCCACCATATTGACCATTGGAAAAGCTATCAAGTAAAATTGCGTCAACTCCCAAATTATCGGCAAAAGCAATATCCTCACTGCTACGGACTCTTACAGCTTTCCATATGTCAGCGTCAACGGAATTGCTTATATTCTCAATATAGTCGCAATCCTCATCGCCATGAAGCTGATAGACATTCAGCCCAACCTCATCAACAGCTTTTTTAATATACTGGGTAGGCTGATTTACAAAAACCCCCACTTTTTGAATATAACAACTAAGATTCTTGCTCAAAGCCTTTGCTTGCTCAATTGTAACCGTTCGTTTAGAATTTTCGGCAAAAATAAACCCCACATAGTCTGGCATGAACTCATTTACATACTCAATATCCTCAAGTCGCCTTAAACCACAAAGTTTTATTATCATATGCCTACCCTCAATTGTCGCATGGTTTCAGCTATATTTTCGCTCCTCATAAGCGTTTCTCCAACCAAAACAGCGTCAGCACCGTATTCTTTCACCCTTTTCATATCGCTATTATCAGCAATTCCACTTTCTGACACTATCACGCAATGCTTAGGGATTTTTTCAGCAAGCATTTTTGTTGTGTCAAGGCTTACTTCAAAGGTTTTAAGGTTTCGGTTATTTATTCCAACAATACTAGGATTTGCTTGTAGAACACTTGCTAACTCCTCCTCGTCATGCACCTCAAAAAGACATTGCATTCCCAAGCTTTCAGCCAATTCTTTAAATCTGATTAGCGTTTGCGTATCCAAAATTGACGCTATCAGCAATATTGCGTCTGCACCAATTACTCTTGCCTCATAAATCTGATACTCATCAAAAATAAAGTCCTTGCGAAGAATTGGTATGTTTACATTCGCCCTTATATCAGCAAGGTAAGAGCTACTACCTTGAAAATAAAACTCCTCTGTCAAGCATGAAATTGCGTTTGCACCCGATTGTTCATACTGCTTTGCTATCTCTACTGGGTTGAAATCCTCCCGTATCACCGATTTTGACGGAGATGCCTTTTTCACTTCTGATATAACCGAAAGCGTATCTTTTTTCAATGCGTCATAAAGGCTGGTTATCGGTCTAACGGTTTCCTTTGCAAGCTTGCACATCTGCTCTCTTGAAACTTGCTTTATTTCACGCTCTAGTTGTTCTTTTCTTTTAGCAACAATTTTTTCTAAAATCATAACTATACCTCACTATTCGTAGCAAGTATAAATTCATTCAACTTTGCTATAGCCTCGCCACTGTCAATTGTTTTTTGTGCAAGCTTTACACCATCTTCAATTGATTTTACTTTTCCACAAATATATAAAGCACAAGCTGAGTTTATCACGACTATATCACGCTTTGCACCATGTATATCGCCTTTTAAAATTCCAAGCGTTATCTTTGCATTTTCATCAGGAGTTCCACCGACAATTTCAGTTTTTTTCGTAAGCTTTAACCCATAATCCTCTGGGTTTATCGTGTAATTTTCAATCTTGCCATTATTCACCTCGCATACAGAAGTTGTATCGGATATTGAAATCTCATCAAGATTGTCATCACCGTAAACTACCATTGCACGCTTAATACCTACATTCATCAGCACCTTTGCCATTGGTTCAAGTAAAGCCTTGTCATAAGTCCCAAGCACGATATAGTCTGTGAATGCAGGGTTTGCCAATGGTCCTAATATGTTGAACACACTTCTAATTCCCATTTCACGTCTTGCCGTTGCTACAAACCTCATTGAGCCATGATAATTTTGTGCAAACAGGAACGAAAGCCCTACCTTGCTTATAAGTTTTTCTGCAACCTCTGGAGTTGATGTAATCTTCACGCCCAAGCTTTCAAGAACGTCTGCCGCACCACTTTTGCTTGAAACACTTCTATTTCCATGCTTTGCAACAATTGCTCCAGCCGCTGATATTACAAAAGAAGATGTTGTTGAAATATTAAAGCTACTCGCCAAATCTCCACCAGTACCGACAATATCAACAGCCGATTCACAACCCTTAACCCTTACGGATTTCTTTCTCATTCCCCTTGCAAACCCTGTTATTTCGTCAATTGTTTCACCTTTCATTCTAAGTGCGGTAAGGAATGAACTAATCTGTGAATCAGTTGCCTCACCACTCATAATGCTGTCCATTGCCTCCATTGCCTCACTCTCTGTAAGGTCAATTCTATCAACAACTTTTGCAATATATGGCTTTAATGCCACCTTTGGAATATCAGAAACATTTTTTTTCGATGTGATAGGCTTAACGTTAATATCCTCCACTAGCTTTAGGAAGTTGCTGATAATGGTACTTCCAGTATTAGTTAAAATTGATTCTGGGTGAAATTGCAATCCAAAGGTTAAATGCTCATTATGTTCAACTGCCATAACCTGTTCACTTGAATCCCTTGAGATTACTTTTAAGCAAGCTGGCATAGATGAATTTTCAGCAATCAACGAATGATAACGTGCAACTTTTATTGTATCAGGGAAGTTCCTGAATATCTTTGACTTTGTATCAATGCTAATATCTGACGCCTTGCCATGCATTAATTCCGTTGCTTTTACAACCTCCCCACCAAAAGCCTCAACAATGGATTGATGCCCCAAGCATACGCCAAGAATAGGAAGTCTGCCACTAAACTTTTTTATCACATCAACAGAAATTCCAGCATCTTTCGGATAACCAGAACCAGGAGATATAACAATCGCCTTTGGCATAAGCTTTTCTATTTCCTCGATAGAAATTTCATCATTTCTAACAACCTGTATATCAGAATAAAGCTCACCAATTATTTGGTAAAGGTTGTATGTGAACGAATCATAATTATCAATAATCAGTATCATAAATTAGCCGCCTCCCTTATTGCATTTATCATAGCTAACGCTTTATTTTCAGTTTCAACAAATTCTTTTTTTGCTACGGAATCAGCAACAATTCCTGCACCTGCTTGAACATAAGCCTTATTATTTTTGAATAAAACTGTTCGTATTGCAATGCAAGTATCTATGTTTCCATCAAAGGCAAGATACCCAACAGTACCCCCATAAAGCCCACGCTTACGGTTCTCCATCTCGTCAATCAGCTCCATTGCTCTTACCTTAGGTGCACCTGAAAGCGTTCCTGCTGGTAGAACTGCCATCAACGCATCAAGGGCATTTTTATCATCTCTCAACTCGCCCTTTACATCGGATACAAGGTGCATAACCTTTGAATAGCGTTCGGTTTGCATAAATCCTGTAACCTCAACTGAACCGAATTTGGAAACCTTTCCAATATCATTTCTGCCTAAATCCACAAGCATAGTATGCTCTGCCCTTTCCTTTGGGTCAGCGTTGAGCATAGCCTCTAATTTGCTATCTTCCTCTTCATTTTTCCCTCTGCAAACCGTGCCAGCAATTGGCTTTGTTGTTACTATTCCATCAGTCACATTCACAAGCATTTCTGGTGATGCACCAGCGATATGGTATTCAGGATTTTTGAAATAATACAGATAAGGTGATGGATTTGTCGCCCTAAGCATACGATAAACAGCAAAGCTATCTGGTGGATTATCAATTTCAAAACGCTGTGATAGAACTATTTGGAATATATCACCATTAACAATATGCTCCTTTGCCTTTTCAACAATCCCCTTAAATTCTTCCTGTGTAACATTGGAATTTACCTTAAACTCCCCGTATTCTTTTTTCTCCGACCTTTTAGGAACATACGAAAGGATTTTATCAGCAATTTGTTCTGCTCGCCTTTCAGCAATTGCGTACTGCTCCTCAACATCGCCGTCACTTCTTATATTTAATATAACAATTATTTTGTTGCTAAGGTGGTCAAAAGCTATAATCTCATCATATAAAAACAAATGGCAATCAGGCATTCCAATGTCATCTTCTGGGACATTAACAAGCTTTTTTTCAATATATCGCACCGTATCATACCCGAAATATCCAATTAGACCACCCGTAAGATTAGGGCGATTCAAAAGCTTTGGCGACTTATTTTCGTCCATTATCTTCGTTAGAAAATACACTGGATTTTCTATTTCAGTTTCAGTGCTACCCTGTTCAGTCTTAACCGTTGCAGTTTTTCCTTGAATATTTATCTCCATTTTAGGATTAATTCCAATAAAGGAATAACGCCCCCACTTCTCCTTATTGCTAACACTTTCAAGTATAAAACTATTTTCTTCGCCCTCATTCAAAGCATTGTAAATATGAACAGGAGTTTGAGTATCTGATAAAAAATCATAGAAAACTGGTGTAATTTTATACTCCTTTAGATATTCTTTAACCTCACTAATATTTGGATAAATCATGAAAACCCCTCCTAAAATGTAAGCTTATATTTATTTTTACGCACAAAAAAAGACCTATCATTCCCCGATAATGGGACGATAGACCTCGTGGTGCCACCCAAATTTGAAAACAGCATAAGACAATTATGCAATTTTCCTTTATCAGATACGCAACTTAAAGCTAAATACAATCACTGTAAAAGCGAAAAAGCATCAATATCCTACCCTTATAACGTAGGGTTTACGGCAATGGATACTCAAGGAAAAATCCTTTTCACCATGCTTCTCACAAATCCATTCATCAGTCAGCGTATGTATCAACCTTTCACCAGTGGTTAATTCTCTGTGACATCGTATTGACGATTACTTACCTTTGCTCTTAGAATTTAAAATATTATACTTATATTATATGCATAAAATAAAACTTTGTCAAGTCCTTTCCGAAAATTATTTTTATTTTTATAAACAACCACGCAACTACGATGTTGAAAGGGTGCTATAATTAATAAGTCATAGCATACAGCACCCTTTTTTACTATTTTATGAATCATAATCATCTAAAAAGGAATGTTTTTCTCCCTCTCTATGATAGCCAATAATTGTATCTAAATTAACATTATTTACACTTTTAAATATATTTCTGTCAATAACACTGCTTGTTTGGCGAAACTGTTTTATTAGCATTTTCATTTCTTGACGCTTAGAAGTATTTTCTTCTTCATTCTTTGCACAATTTTCAGTAAATCGACAAGCACATTGTAGAAAATGCAAGTCATTATAATTCGCCCAAGAGATAATATCAGCCTCTTTAACGCAATACAAAGGGCGAATAAGCTCCATCCCCTCAAAATTCGTGCTGTGTAGCTTAGGCATCATTGTTTTCATCTGCCCACTATAAAGCATACTCATCAAAATTGTTTCTATCACATCATCAAAATGATGTCCAAGAGCAATCTTATTGCAACCCAAATCCTTTGCATTTTTATAGAGATGTCCCCTCCTCATTCTTGCACATAAATAGCAAGGGTTTTGCTCAATATCTGCAACAATATCAAATATCTGACTTTCAAAAATATGTATTGATATATTCATAATCCTTGCGTTACTGACTATCATCTGCCTGTTAACTTCATTATATCCAGGATCCATAACCAAAAACACCAAGTCAAAATGGAACTTCCCATGCCTTTGAAGTTCCTGCATACATTTCGCCAAAATCATTGAGTCCTTACCACCCGATATACAAACAGCAATTTTGTCGCCCTCATTTATAAGCTGATACTCCTTTATTCCCTCAATAAACTTGCACCATATCGTTTTATGGTACTTCTTTATTATACTTCTCTCTATTTCTTGATATTTTTCCATTCAGTCCTCCATTTTTAACTGCATTATTATATTAACTTGACCTTGCAGAATTAATCCACAAGGTCTATTCTTTATTTCATATCCTATAAACAGCTTAGACTTTTGCTACAAGTTTAACTTTATATAAGTATATTTATTTTCAACAGCTTTGTCAAGTGGTTTTACATATATCATATAATTTTTCTATGATATTGACAAAACTAAAATAATATGATATATTAAAATAGAAAAAGTTTTCTAGGGTTCCGTAGTAGAAATATTAGTCTGGTCCAAGAGAAAACGCACAATAATATTTGTGTACACGGTGGGATAAAAGCCTAGGAGTCAACTTACTCCTATGGCTTTTTTTGTTTGAGGAGGTATTTATTATATTAAGTTTAATTCTTACAACAATTCTAGCAAGTTCAGTTGACAGCTTTAACCCGATTGCGATAACCCAGCAATTCGTCTTACAAGGTATGGTTAAAAAACCCAAACATATATGGTTTTTCATCTTAGCCACAGGCATTACAAACCTTATCAGTGGTGTGCTTGTTTATTACGGTTTAGTTGCAATAATAGGAAAGCTTGCGAAATCTTTCATGGAAAATTATAGCCATATTGTTTATGGAATCGAATTTATTTTAGGCATAGCCTTTCTCATCGCCACTTTTCGTTTGGTTGTGAAAACTGCGAAAGCTAAACAAAATAAATCAGATACAATTCAAAACGATGATGAGCAAAAACTTGCATTAAAAATAAAATCCGTATCGCCATTTTCATTAACGGTACTTGGCGTAACTGCAACGCTATATGAGTTAACCTCTGCATTGCCATACTTTGCATTTCTAGCCGTTTTGCTTACCTTTAAGCTTTCGCCAATCAGCCTAATCTTAATACTTCTACTCTACAATGCAATCTACATTTCACCACAAGTTGCCATGTACTTTCTATACATCAAAAAGCAAAACAAATTCGATAAGCTATACTTATTTATTAAGCAAAAAATGGCAAAATACTCCTCAATTATAATGCCAACAGCGTTATTTTTAGTCGGAGGATTGCTGATAGTCCATTCAATTCTTAAAATCAAATAAAAACATCAAAGGTGTACTGCCAATTAAAATAGCAGTACACCTTAAAATTTTGATAAAGTACTAATTCTAAATTCCCAATTTAGTTATATTAGTTTTGAATATTTTTTACTATAACTTCTTCAGAAACTGCATTTTTGGTTTCAACTTTTTTTGTAAGCTTATTTATATTCCAATCGATAGGTTTCCAAAATAGTTTCTGAACCCAATAAAGAGCATATCCACATACAGTAACCCATATAAGCATAATAATATTCATCTGAATATCTGTATATATCCCGATTATCTTAGGAAAAATAAGTCTACCGAGCCATTCTTGCACACAGTATACTTCAAGAGAGAACATACCATAAAAAGCTAGAATCTTAATAATCGCCTTATTTGGATGTTTTATAATCTTTACATTGCTCATTAAATCAAGAAATTTAGGCAAAAGGAACGAAAATGAAATAGCGATAAGCATATTAGGAAAGCAGCAATTTGAGACAGGCACAAGAATACTCCATCCACGAAAATTAGTAAGATAGCTTAAGTATATTCCGAGCAATAACATTATGCATAAAAAAGCCCATATGGTTCTATTGAAAACAATTTCTTTATTTTGAGTAATCCAGCCAACAAGAATTCCTATAACAAATATAGGTATTCTATTTGTAAATCCAAACAAATCTATTCTTATTTTTTCTCTAAAATAAATAGATAAGATAAGCCATATCATTAACACACAAAGAGTAAAAAAGACTTTGTTTTTTGATTTTGAAAAAAGTTTATAATAAAGCGGAAAGAAAAGATAAAGCGTTAGAATAGCTGGTACAAACCATAAAAAGCTGTAAATACTAACATTGTAGAAGTTAAATCCAGAAATATTCTTCCAAAAGGTATCTATTGGCCATTTTTCAAGTATTAACCTAAAAACAGCAATTACAACAAATGGTATAATAATTCTTTTTATTCTGTGGTAATAAAACTTGCCTAAACTAGTTTTTGCGATTGAAAATGTAAGACCTATTCCTGATAAAAATAGAAAAATATCAACTCCGACAAACCCAACTTTTTTGAAATATCTTTCAACATCATAAATTTTCGGATAAGCTTCAAAAAGAGCAACCCATTCATGGAAAAACAGTATCATAAGGGCAGAAAGCCCCATAATAGCCCCTCTATATTTGGATATTAGCTTAAACCCGTTTTCTTCTTTCATAAAATCCTCCTTAATATTAAAAACATAAGAATAAGTACTCTATAAAACTTAAAAATAAAAATAGGAGGAATATGAAATAGTTATTGTAGAAAAAAAATATATCACTCTTTTATATTATTGTTAAGTGTGTTTTTTTGTGTAAATAAGCTCCACAATATGTTGCTCTCACATTTCTCGGTCTAAAGGTATCCTAATTATTATCATAATAATTAGGATACCTTTAGTTTAATTGTATACAGCATTAGAATTTGAACAGAAACTTTATTTATTCAACCTCAATATCTTCAGAACTTACTTCAATAACTTCATCTGAACCAGTAGCTTTACTAGGCTCAAACCCTGTTTTTCCTCCACAAAGGTGGCAGAATTCCTGTTCCCTTTGAATTTTTTCACCACATGATGGGCAAGCAACTTCAGTACTTAAATCATTAATTTTAGCATTCAGCTCACGAATCTGCTCCATAGAATTGGAAATGGCTGTAATTTCCTCGACATATGCTTCAGGCATTATTTTATTATTAATCTCATAAAACTTCTTTCCAATCTCCATATACTTCTTTGAGATTGCAGATTTTTCTTCATTTATTTTGTGTTTAAGTTTAGTCTTTTCAGCCACAACTTTTGATTTATCAGCTATACTACTTGCAGTTTTTGAAGCTGTATCATAAACCTTTCCACCAATTTCTCCAACCTTATCCATAAAACCCATAATATATTCCTCCTATTTTTATAATACTTCTCTATCATAATTATAGTTTAATGTTTTAATTATATACCAATCTCTTATATATGTCAATGAAAACTAAGTGAAATCTTCGTAAACAATCTTGTATATCATTGGCTTTTTTGTCTTTGCTTTTTCAGAAGTCACAACTGCATTTTCAGCCATATTGGAAATTTCACTAAAATCGCTCTGTGTAGATGAATACAAAGTCATAATTACCTCACCCGTTTTAATATAATCTCCGACAGATTTATTTAGGTTAATTCCAGCAGATAGGTCGATTTCACTGTCCTTAGTCACTCGCCCAGCACCAAGTCTTAATGCAGTTAATCCGATTTCTTCACTGTTAATTCCTGTAATATACCCAGTTTCTTTTGCCATAACATCTGCACTGAATTTTGGCTGTGGCAAAAGCGAATAATCATCAATAACATGAGGATTTCCACCCTGTAATTCAATCATAAGAGCAAACCTCTCCAACGCCTTACCACTACTAATCACCTCAATTGCCAGCCTTTTACACTCCTCTGCATCTCCTTTTTCAGCCATCTCAAGCATATTAGCCGATAAATCAATACAAAGCTCATAAAGCCTACCTTTTTTATTCCCCTTTAGTATCTCAATAACCTCAATAATCTCAATCGAATTCCCAACAGCATTCCCAAGTGGCTCGTCCATATTCGTTATCATTGCTCTGCATTTTTTCCCAGAATTAACTGCCGTACTTACCATAGCCTTTGCAAGCTTTGTCGCAGACTCCTCTGTTTTCATAAACGCACCACTTCCAAGCTTAACATCAAGTAAAATGCAATCTGCACCCATCGCAAGCTTTTTGCTCATAATACTTGAACAAATCAAAGGTATACTGTCAACCGTTGCAGTTGAATCCCTCAACGCATACAGTTTTTTATCAGCAGGAACAATATCCCCGCTTTGCGATATTATAGAAAATCCAGCTTTCTTGACAACTTCAATAAACCTGTCAAACGAAAGCTCTGTTTTAAAGTTAGGAATACTCTCAAGCTTGTCAATCGTTCCACCAGTATGCCCCAACCCCCTACCAGACATCTTAGGCACAAACACCCCACACGCTGATATAATCGGTGCAATTATAAGACTAGTCTTGTCGCCAACACCACCAGTGCTATGCTTATCAACAGTAATCCCATCTATGCCACTCAAGTCAATCACATCACCCGAATCCCTCATAGCAAGCGTTAACGCTGTCGTTTCCCTATCGCTTAAAGAATTAAAACAAACTGCCATAAGCCATGCTGAAAGCTGATAATCAGGAATTTCACCCTTAGCATAGCCATTTACAAGCCAATGAATTTCCTCATCAGTTAACTCTTTTCCATTCTTAGTTTTTGATAAAATATCATAGCAATTCATAAAATACTCTCCTAATAAAAAATGGAGGTTCAAAAGATGAACCCCCATTATTTTTTATTTTATTATGCAAACGTATAGGTGAATTTTGGGGATTTCAGACCAAGATAACTTCTGAAAGTATTGCCCTTTACCGTTACCTGTCCATCAACTACGACATATGCCGCATACCCACCATCGCCCTCTACAATGGAAATCCAATTATTAGGGTCGCCTGAAAGCTTAATCCCAAGCCTTGACTCAAGCTTCTCCTTAACCGTACCTGAACTCATAACCTTTACTGTTCCATAATGTCCATCTGAAGAAGCATCATATTCACAAGCTGTACTTGTAAGGTATGGTAAATTTGCTACAAACACATCCTTACATGACGCTGTTGAGCCACCACTTGACGCATAGAACATAGTCAACGCATACGAGCCATTATAGTAACACGCTTCACCAAGAACAGCTGCACAAGCATCAATAACAGTCTGTGATGCTCCACCATTCATGCGTAAATCCCTGCCACTATCTCCATTATATTTAATATAAGTGTAAGCTGCAACTGCCTGTGCCTTAATAGCCTCAAAACTCATTGATGAGCCTATTTCATAATTAACAACCTGTGGAAGTAATTCCATAACACTTCCTGTCACGCCATCAACAGTAATTTGTTCAGTTGCCGCTGTTCCTGTATTTCCAATTGTAATACCAGGATAATAATGCTGTAAAATCTGCTGATAATTATAACCACCATATCTAGCATAATTATTTGCACCATTTTGGCTCAACCCTACTCCATGACCATAGCCATAAGTCGTAAACGCAAACTCACCTGCTGCCACAGTCACTACTGGTGGTGCTGTTGCTACTGGAGCCTGTATTGTTTCTGGTTTAGCTGTTTCAACTGGTGCTACTGTTTCAGCCACTGTTGTGATCGCTGTTTCAGTAACTGCCTTAGCAACCTTTGGTGCATCCTCATACCCAACAAGGGCTAAACTATCATCATAAGCTGATAAATCAGCCTTCCACCATTCCCTAACGTCATTGTCCGCATACGCACCTTTTTGACTGCCTTGTTCCTTACTGAGCGTTTGCTCATTAAGTGTACCCGCACCTTCAACTATATCGACCATACTAAATACTGTTACAAAAAGCATAACAGATGCCATAGTCATAGCGATACACTTTAGTGGTATTCGAATTTTCATATATAAACTCCCATATTTCTCGCCTTAAAAGGCTTTATTTCCCTGCTAAAATATTCTCAGCATAATACATCCCTATCAAAACATATAAAGATGTATTTGGGATTTATGCCCATGCTACTGATCATCGCTCAATTTCCGTCCTACAATTACAAATCTTGAGTTATCATCATCAGAATAACAGGTTGATAATGCAATAAGCTTATCCCCGTATTCAACATCGACATCAATGTCTACCAGTGACCTACGTCTGACCTGTTCAACATATTGATTGAATTCAGCCTCATTTGCGAAATTAAGGATATTCCAATATGGAAAATCAGAATTTGAAGAGCCACTGACTATAAAAAAACCAAATATCTCGTATTTATAGTCCTTATAATTAGAACTAAACTCGATAATTGAATTTTCTTCATAAAAAGAGTAATCATTCCTATAATGTCTAAGAGAACCAAACATTGTGTCATTATACATATTATGTCCATAAACAACCAAATTATCCGAATGCAAGCTTTCATCAACTCCAAAATTATTTCTATAATCTAGGAAAATTGCACCTGCTTTTGAATATTCTTTGTTAAAGTCATGGTCAATATAATAACTATTCCCTATCTCGACATCATTAGGTATTTGAACTACTGGGTAGTCCACCATTGTATTTTGCATTCGTATATAACCAACGGTATCGGAATTAAGCTGAAGCAACTCCACTGCCTTTTCAAACATAGGAGGCTCGGTTACAACTGGTTCAGTTTCAATCTTTTCAGTTAAAACCATACTAGTAGTGACACTTGAAGAACTAAAGCTTACAGCTGGCTCCTCAACAGGAGCTTTACCTTTAAGTAAATACACTATAAGTCCAATCAAAACAACAAGCAACACGCTTACACCGATGATTATGTACTTATTATCTATCTTTTTTATATCTATTTTCATATTCATCACCCATAAGGAATAAATTCTGCTTCAGAATTAAAGTGTTCATTATTCCACCTATAATATTCATCTGGCATTAATGGATTTGGATTTCGTGAATTATTCTGCGTTCCCTCCAACGGGTCTTCACCCTCACGAACAAGCCTAGCCACAACAACTAACCTTGCGTCAGAAAACTCACTACTGCAAGTTGAAAGTGTTAACAATTTATCACCATATTTCACATCAACATCATTCAAAATCTTAGAGCGAATTTTCACTCCATTTGCATAAGTATAAAATTCTTCTTCACTATTGAAATTCACATAATTATAATACTTGAAATCATCAGAAGAGCCATTTGCTAAAAACACACCAAAAATCTTATAGGTATATATTTTATAGTTAGAATTGAAATTAATAAGAGGATGTTCCCCATAATATGAATAATT
>CAZSZG010000008.1:0-1217 GCA_964610805.1 uncultured Oscillospiraceae bacterium | reverse complement strand
TCACGGTCAAGATAATAGAAATTCCCTGTTTCTGAATCCCTTCTCTGAACAATAGGATAATCGACTTCTGTATCTGGTATACTTATATATCCCACAGTTTCGGCATTAATCTCCCAAAGCGCCTTAGCACCGCTTAGAAATTCCCAATGCTCCTCTGCAACATCTTCACCCTCTATACTTGTTTGTGTATTAGATGTTTCAGAATTCATGCTATAATATATATTTTTTGTTTCATCATAAAGCTGATTGGTTTTATGACTTGCCCAAAAATAATCAAAAATAAAATATGAACAAACTCCCAAAATAATAATTGTAATAATAAAGACTATTTTCCTTATAATGTCCTTTACGCCATCGCCCTGACTTGGAAAGATATCTCTTAAAACATCAAAATATGAAAGTCTTTTTCTTCTTTTCTTATAATAAACATTTCCATTCATTTCATTAAACCTCCTCCATCAGAAGTGATTGCACGATTTCGAAAACGCAAACAGCGACGTTACGCCTAATGCTCTCCCTTGACTTATCGTCCAAATCCCACAATCTAAACAGTTTAACAAATTCTCTATCCCCAAAAATAAACCCTGCATAAACAGTTCCAACGGGCATATCGGGTGTTCCTCCATCAGGTCCTGCAACTCCTGTAACCGAGATGCAGATGTCGGCGTCTGAAGCTTTTTTCAAGCCCCTCACCATAGACAGTGCGACTTCTTCACTAACCGCACCAAACTCGTCTAATTCACTCACGGGAACGTCTAGATACTTTTGTTTCATTCTGTTAGCATAGGTACATAGCCCAAGTTCAAAAACCTGTGATGCACCAGATACTGATGTTATCAGTTCCGAGATAAGACCTCCTGTACAGCTCTCTGCCGTAGCAATAATCTTCCCTCTTAATATTAACAAGTTTACTACACCTGTAACCAATTTGTCAAGTTCCTGAACACAACTTTCATAAGAATGCTGACTATTTCCAAAAGTACAAGCATCTTTTTGCATATTACCACCAACTTTTATTAATAAACTATGAACATTATGTTAACAAACCTTTAACATTTCCTCATTCTAATTGTTACCTTCTGGGTATCCTCAATTGATTTTGTAACCATTTCTTCAAAATTAACCTTATTCTGTGCCGTTTCAATCTCCTCAAGCGTTGGTCTTACCTTTGGGTGCTTTGGTGTAAACACCGTACAGCAATCCTCATAAGGCTGAAT
>CAZSZG010000007.1:33035-40993 GCA_964610805.1 uncultured Oscillospiraceae bacterium | reverse complement strand
TATTTATGATAAACTTATGTGAGATTTTGGAGTTTGTAACAGAGCAGAAAAACATTTTACACTTAGACATAAAACCAGAAAATATTATGGTAACTAGGTATGGAAAAGAGTTAGTTTTGATTGACTTTGGTAGGTCGAAAAAGGTCACAAAAGCTGATAGGTTTGTGAAAAGTGAGTTGCCGAGTGTAAATTATAATGACAACGAAACCATAGATAAAATATATCAATATGGAACATTGGGCTATGCAGCTCCAGAATGTTATTCCAAATCTACTGCTGATTCAGAGTTTCCGTTTTTAGTGTGCTTTGAACAGGGGAAAATGTCAATTGAAAGCGATATTTTTTCTTTTGGAGCAACATTTTGGGAATGTTTGAACATTTTTGATTTGGTAACGAAAAACAAACATTTCGCTGAGGATAGTCACGGATTTTACAGAGATAATTTTTTAAGAGATGATATGTATTTTAACAGAGATTTATCATGCACATCTGTTTTTTATCATAAAAGGCTTGAAAATATAGTGGAAAAGTGTACCAATAAACGAACAAAGCAGTATGCTGATTTTGATAATAAGGAGTGCTACCATTCTTATAAAGAACTGAAAAAAGACATAGAGAACGCAAAGGATTCTGCTCCTACAATTATAAAAGAGGAAAATATAAAGGTTAAAAACGCTTTTAATCTTTGTGGAAGTATGCTTGCTTTATTCTCCGTTTCTGTAGTTATATACTTTATTTACTTATTTATGGCGTTTGGTATTGCTGAAAGTAAATGGGGAAACTTGATTTCTAATTATAATGACACAAAGTTTTATAAATTAGAAGAAACAGCAAATGATTTGATAGCGACAGCTCCTGCAAATAAAGTAGATGATACCTATGCAAAAATTGCCTCTTTCACATATAAAGACTCGGATATATCGGAGTATGAGGCTGCAATGCTAGTGAAACTTTTACAAGAAATCGACAATGACGGGCTGTTGCCACAGCGTATTGATGAAATAATGCAGAATGCTAATACAAGAAAGTTTAAGGAAGTTTCAACTGAGATTGTAAAGTTTGATGAGCCTTTTGAAAGCGTTGGCTATGATTTAGCAAGGGCTATTTTCAATGTTGAAGTAGGTAAAACCGATGTTTTAGAAGCATACGATACATTGGAAAAGTACCAAGCCAATGATGAGTTTCGTAATGCTGTTATTAAGCTCAAAAACGTGCTTGATAATGACGAAAATATAAATACAATCGCTGAACTCAAGGAACAGAGCAGAACGGAAATACGAGATTTCTTTAAAAGCTTTACAGTGGAGGAGATGGACTAATGAAGAAGATATTTGAAAAGTATCCAATTTTTAAGTATGTTGTAGGCTCATATCTGAAGACTTTATTGTATTCAGTTGTGATTTTTACATTAATTTTTGCTGTGCTTATTTTTACAGGATTATATCCCACAATAGAAAGCACACTTGATTTAAAATACAATTCACCTTTTGTTTTAGTCCCTTTGTATGGTGCTTTAGTATTGGCTGTTTTGAGCTTTTTTGTTGGATTTTTAATGTATTTTCACAAGTATAAAAGAGCAAAATCTAAAACTGTTTTTTATAAAACTTTTATAGATTTGCTGGATAAAAAATAAAATATTGAGAGTTAAATTTATGAAACTAAAAATTACAAATTATATATCAGCAGTTTTCTTTTTTCTATCATCAACAAGCCTAATGTTTATTCCTTTTCTAAATTTTGAGGAGGAATTCCCCCAACTTGCATATTTTCTTGCAGGGAGCTTTTGGATTGGGCTTTTAATAGGGGTAGTGTTGCAGATTGTTTTATGGTTTAAAACAAGAAAGTCTGAAATCTGCAAGACCTATAAGAAGCCAAAGGTGATTGTAACCATTACTTTTATTCTGTCGATTATATCACTCATTGTGGTATTAAATCTTTTTAAAAATAATCTATATGCATTGCCAATTAGCCTATTTGTATTGCTACTAAGCTCACAAGCGTTTTGCATAATTAAAAGAATGGAGAGGTTAAAATGAAGCTGAGAAACCGAATTATATCATTGGCGATGGTGTTTCTGTTCGCCTTTAACTGTTTTCCTTCCGTAAATGCAGTTCAGAGTGAAAAATTGACGCTGACTGACGATATAGAGGATTTAATTGCTGATATAGAGTATGGCTTAACTAATGCAACATATCAGTTTGAAAAAGATGTACTTAATGGAGTTGAAGTTGGAGATGATGTTCATCTTATTGCAGATGCTACATATGACTCTACTGTTGTTGGTGAGTCGAATATAACACTCAAAAACTTTAGACTTACGGGTGTTGATTCCCTAGATTATAGCATACAGCCAATAGTAGAACCTGTTGAAAAGAAGATTAATATCACTAAAAAAACAATTAAAATTTCGCCTGCCCAAACCTATATTTATTACGGGCAAGAAAAGCCTTCAGAGATAAGCAAAATTGCAGATTATTCTAACCAAATAGTTTTGGGAGATGTGGTTAATATAACTGCAAAGTTTGGTATTCAAATTGGCGAAGATGTTAATAGTGATTATTCTATTCAGATTAATGGAAATATAAATTGCGATAATGATAATTATAAATGTGTCATTGATGATGCGATAAAATTTGAAGTGCGAGAATATAATCCTAATGTAACAGCCCTAACTGACACCAATGATTATTCAGGTGTAAATAAGGCAACGTTGACTGCTCCTACAGGATTTCTCATTAGCAATGGCAATAGACCATATAGCAACTGGACTTCTGCAATTGAAATAAGCCTTTCCGAAACGCAATCGGGTGAGGTAACATACTATTTATGCAATAACGATAATACAAATACTGAGCATTATCAGGCAATTAGCACTGCTAAAGCTTACAAGTATTCTTCAGTTCAAACAAAGCCAGAAATTGAAAGTATAAAGGTTGAAAAGGTTGATGCTAATACAACCCTTAACTTTTTAACATTTGGAGTGTTTGGCAACGGTAGTGTAAAAGTAATTGTTGAAGCTGTGGGAACGGCTATTGAGCAAAAAACTACCATATATCTTGGCGAAGATGGTGGCATATACGATTCAAAAGTTGCAACAAGCGAGCTGAAAAGTGACGGGAAATATCACTATATCGCTGAGTTTACATTTGATGATATGAAAAGCATGAAATTGAAAGCCTATGCCTCTAATTCGTCGGGAGATGGAAATAAATCTGCTAGATTAAATGGGATTAGTGATACTGATGGTTCTAGTAAAACGGTTGAATCACAACCACTAATACTTGATGATGTCAAGCCAGATGTCACAATAGGGACAATCACAAGTGACCACGAATCGACAAAAAGTGAAATCTCAATTTCTGACATTGATTCAGGAATTGCAAAAGTGGAATATGGCTGGGATTTGGATAGAAGTCTTTGTGATGATGAAGAAAATAGCGATTCTGGGCATTATCTTGGATTTAAAAAGAATAACTATTCCAATCAAAATGTTAATTATGACTTTAATAATTTAAGTATCGTAAACAATTTAATGTTTACATTGGAATTAAAACATAACGATTCAGTGTGGGCAAAAGGCAATCAACATACCGTATATATTAAAGTTACAGATAATGCTGGTAATACATATAATATGGATTTAAGCGATCCAGTAGGTAGTGATATGCTCCCACCTAATATAACGAGTGTCGAAATTAGAAAAGCTGAAACTAGCACAGCAGACTCAATCTTGAGATTTTTAACTTTCGGTATTTTTTCTAATGATTCCGTAGAAATAGTAGTTACCGTAGATGATAATGAATCTATTGAGGGCATTTTTAATTCTGGAGTAAAAACAGTTAGCTTGAATGACAGAGAGATGAAAGAAAATGATGATGGGGAATATGTGTTAGAAGTTTCTCCTGATAAAATAATTAATGCCATGAGTATAACCGTTGAGGATAATTCTGGTTGGGAAAAAGACGCTTTAATAACAGAAATTCCTGATGGAAAGGTGTTAATTACAAGCAATGACTTAATTGTTGAAAGTGATGCTCCTACAATTTCTTGGGAACTTAGTTCTTCTGGTTATACTAATAATTTAGGGGATATATGGTATGGAACGGGAGATGCTTTTGAAAATATTAAGATTATTTCTGCCGATAAAGAAGGAACTGTTAATAGTGGCTTGTATTCAGTTAAAATTAATGATAATGATGTGACAATATTTGAGAAATCAAGCTATTCATTAATTGATTTGCAAGATGATAAAACTTTCACAATGGGAGATTTATCTGAAGGAGTGCATAAGGTTGATGTTTTTGTTGAAGATAATGCTGGAAATAAGTCAAGCGATACCAAAACATTTCATATTGACTGTACTGCCCCTGAAAGTGGCACAATTTCTATAACAAGTCCTAATAGCGTTACGATAGGCGATAAGCAATGGTTTGACAAAGGTGATGTAATATATTTCCGAGTGGATGCTTCCGATGCTGATTCTGGACTTGACAGCATAAACCTAAAAGTGAACGATAGAGAGTTCAACTTCAGTAGGGATGAAATTTTGGTTGATGAAACTGGGTGCTATGTAACATTTGATACAGAAAATCTTGCTACTGATTTTGAACATAAATACACCATATCTGGTACAGTGACTGACATCGCAAGAAATTCTTTAACACTTGAACCACTCACTGTGTATATAGATTTTGCAAATCCGACAATTGATAAATTTACTGTAGAAAAGAATAAAGAAACAATAAATAAGGTTTTGAATTTGTTGACATTTGGTACATATTCACACGATACGCTGATATTTAAAGTGAAAGTTTCTGACGCAGAGTTTGACAGTGGAATAGACCATGTGAATGTGCTTTTTGACGATTCTTCAGTTCCAAAGGCAATGGAAAATGAGGGAGATGGTGTATTTTCTTTAGAAATCAAGGTTACTGAGGAAGTGTTCCAGAGTAATATTATTGTGACGGCATATGATAAATATGGAAAGAAAAGCTTGTTCTGTCCTAATCTTGAAAGCACTGAAAATGATAGCAATACAAGTAGTAAATTTGTGATGATTGAAAGAGTTAAGCCTGTTATGACACTGGATTTACCTACAGGTGATGGAGTGACTAGAACAGATGGGCAAACTTGGTATAACTCTAATAAACCCGTAAGTTTATATGTTCAAGATGAACATTCTGGTATCCGAAGTGTTGACTTGAAAGTAAACGGGGTCGATATTGCTTTTGATAAGAATGGTAAAATTTTGTTAAGAAGTTCCATTACTGAGAAATCAGAAAATCGTAATAACATAGAACAAGTTTACAATTTTGATACAGACTTTTTCACGTCAAAAACAGGTGAACCCTCAGATGGAAAATATGTTATTAATGTAAAAGTTACAGATAACTCAAATAATATTACAACTTATGAAACAACATATTACATAGACAAAATTGCACCAAAGATTGACGAAGTTTTATTTACTCCAACGACTGCAGACGGTATTGGAGGGACTTCTAAATATATTGAAAAGCTTGATTACGGCTTTTATTTTAAGATTGATTTTACTGTTGTGATAAATGCTTTTGATGAATCTCCATCATCGGGACTGAACGAAGTGAAATATCGCTTTGTTCCTTATCAAGATGGAATTAAGCAAGCTGAAATCTTAGGCACACAGAAAATAGCTAATGGAAAGGCAATGCTGACTATTCCAAAAGGATTTAAGGGGCAAATATTTATAGAGGCGTTTGATAATGTGTTGAATCGCTCAGGTGAGATAACCACAAATGCGTACATTGTGGATAATACTGTACCAGATATAAATATTATAAAAAACACAACTACACCTTATAAAGATGCTGTTGGAAGTAATCTTTATGTTGTAGATAATAGCATAACGGTTGAGGTAGTGGACACAGTTTCTGGTATTAAGGAAATTGGCTATTCACAAAGTGCAGAGATTAATTCATTTGATAGAAAGATTATCATAGTTAATAATAGCAGACATTACGTCGGAGAAGATTTGGGTGATGGCTGGATAGTTACAGCTATTGACGAAAATCTTGTTACAAAGGTGACTAAAACGTTTGTATTTAGTTCAGACGATAATGATGTTATATTGACTTTTGATGCGACCGATAATTCTTTAAATAAAAATGAAAATGTAAAAAGTGAGAGGTTTACGATTGATAAAACAAGTCCAATTATCAATATTGTGTTCCGTGATGATGAGGATAGCGATTTATACTATAATCAAAATCGAATTGCTGATATAACCGTCATTGATAGAAACTTTGATGCTAGCCGAATAGAAGTTATTATTGAAAATCAATATGGCAGAGTTCCTACATTCACATTTTCTGAAAGAACGAAGTCGGAGCATATAGCTGTCATTGAATTTGATGAGGGTGATTATACTTTTAATGTAAGAGGAACGGATTTAGGAAACCACACAGCAATAGTTAATTTTAGTGGTGGCAATGAAAATCAGTTTTATGTAGACAAAACCAAGCCTGTTATTGAAGATAATCTTTCTATGTTTACCAACAATTCCACTGAAAACAGTTTCAATATCGACAAAACCGTAACTATAAAACTGACGGAGCATAACTTTGCACCTGAGTTAACTAAATTGCGTATTACTCGAAAAGAGGCAGGAGCAAACCATGACGTTGAGGGGCTTGAAGACGTAACAGCTGAAGTTTTGGGCAATATAGCATGGGAAAGCTCTGGCGATATTCACACAATTTCATTCACGATTAACCGTGACGCAGTCTATCAAGTGGAGATAGCTTCATCTGACTTGGCTAGAAACGTTGCTGAATTTAGAAATACTGTTGTTTTTGAAATTGATAAAACTATACCCATTGTTACTGCTAAAAATGGAAAAAGGGTTAGCAATAGTGTTACCGAACTACTGGATATTTATCCATATTCAAGGAAAGATGACGCTTTGCCAACGGTAGAGTTTGATGATTTGAATATTAATCATATCAAATATGTTTTAACTGTTTATACTCCTAGTTTGGATTCGGCAACAGTTATAAAACCTGTTAGAGTATATCTGAATGAAGATAAAAATAAATCTGGTATAATTATGGAAAGAAAAATTACCTTGCCTGACTTTGTAAAGGATGGTATCTATTCGCTAGAATTAATTGCAGTAGATATAGCTGGAAATGAAAGCCTTGTGAACACAAATACATACGCAAGAATGGTTGAACAGGACGTATTAGCGTATATTATGGAAAGCAATGTTGCAAATAAAACAGGATTATATTCTTTCCAACACGAAAACGGAGATGCAATCAGCAAAAGACCAGATAACTTCAGCGATATAAAAATTCTTGTGCTTGCAAAGAAAGATACAGATGTAGATATTGTGCTAAGAGATAGCAACGGTGATGAAATAAATTCAAATGCACAAGCAACAACTGATGATAGCGTATATGGAATTGCCATGCATAATTACACGCTTAGTGCAAGCTTTTTTAAAGAGAATTTCCAAGACGATGTAGATGTACAATTGCATTTGACGGTGAAAAATGAAGACAATAGGATAGACTTAGGCAAGTTACATATTGACAATATTGCACCGACTTGTGATATACCAAAGGAATTAAAATCATGGCAGTGGTATTATGGTGAGGACAACCGAACTATAACTATTAACAATATCAGTGAACTGCTTGACCAAAGTCAATGTAAAGTATATGATAACGGTAAGGAAATACAATTTGAGTATTCGAGTGAAGAAAATAAGTTAGCATTTACACTTGACAGTGGTTGGCATAATGTAGGGATTGTACTTGATGATATGGCAGGAAATGCGTATAATATTCAAGAAGTGACAAATATACACATCGGATTTTTCTGGCTATGGATTATTATTGCGTCATCTGTGCTGATTATCGGCGTAGTAACTTTTGTAATTATACGAAATAAAAGAAAAAGAAGAAAAGTGATAAATG
>CAZSZG010000007.1:17159-32935 GCA_964610805.1 uncultured Oscillospiraceae bacterium | reverse complement strand
GTAGTACTCTGCTGGTTTTTATATGCTCTTTTTATTTTGGGAAAGATAATTTATACACTGTATTCGCCCACTATAATGTTGGTTTTGTTACCAAATACTATGTCAGATAGTTCTCACGTTTAAACATCTTTTCACTTGCTTGTACATTAAATTTTATAAGTTAATGAAATACTATTGATTTTAAGTTGAAAAAGTGTTAAAATGAAGTGATAATATCTTTTTGATGGAGGTGAACGTGAATGGTACGAAGTATGACAGGCTATGGGCGTGACCAGAAAGTTATAAATGGCAGAGATATTTTGGTTGAAATTCGTTCCGTTAACCATAGGTTTTATGAATTTTCATCGAGGATTCCAAGAGCATATGGGTACTTAGAAGAAAAAATTAAGACAGCTTTGCAGGATAAGGTATCACGGGGCAAGGTTGAAGTTTCTGTGATGATAAATAATCTTGAGGGCAAGGATTCGCTCATAAAAGTGAATAAGTCAATTGCATTGGGTTATATTTCAGCGTTGAGGGAAGCTAATGATGAGCTGAATTTGGTTGATGATTTAAAGCTTTCTGAAATTATACGTTTTCCTGATATTTTTAACATTCAAAAGGTTACTGATGACGAAGAAGAAATATGGGATAGTGTTAGACAGATTGTTATGTCTGCATTAGGAAAGTTTATTGAAATGCGTGAAACTGAGGGCGAAAGGCTAAAGGAAGACGTTTTACAGCATCTAAGCAATATTGAAGAAATGGTAGCAATAATAGAAAAAGCTTCACCTGTATTGACAGAAAGTTATAGGAAAAGGCTTTATAATAGGATATGCGATATTCTTAATGATAGTAATATTGATGAACAAAGAATTCTTACTGAAGCAGCTATATATTCGGAAAAAACTGCTGTTGATGAGGAAACAGTAAGGCTACACAGCCATGTTGAGCAGTTTAGAAATCTTATTAATGTTGATACACAGGTGGGTAGGAAGCTTGATTTTCTAATGCAGGAAATGAATAGAGAAATAAACACGATTGGCTCTAAGATACAGGATATGGAGATTACTAAGATTGTGGTTAATCTTAAATCTGAACTTGAAAAAATTCGTGAGCAAATTCAGAATATAGAGTAGCAAGGGGGAGCTTATGCAGTTACTGAACATAGGTTACGGGAATATGGTTTCATCATCAAGGCTTGTTGCGATAGTAAGCCCCGAATCTGCCCCTATAAAGAGGATAATTCAAGAAGCTAGGGATAAGGGTAGGTTGATTGACGCTACTTATGGCAGAAGGACTCGTGCAGTAATTTTCATGGATAGCGACCATATTGTTTTGTCAGCTGTACAACCTGAAACAGTTGCTGCACGTTTGGATAATGAGGAGGCACAGGGCGATGAAGAATAGAGGATTGCTGATTATAGTTTCTGCACCATCTGGTTGTGGAAAGGGGACTATATTAGCTGAAGTGTTGAAGGATAAGTCATATTATTTTTCGGTATCTGCTACAACACGTTCACCGAGAGAGGGCGAAATAAACGGAGTAAACTATCATTTTATATCTAAGGCTGAGTTTGAGGAGATTATCGAAAATGACGGTATGCTTGAGTATGCTACTTACTGCGATAATTATTACGGCACTCCTAAGCAACAGGTTGAGGAAATGCTTGATAGTGGGAAGAATGTATTGCTTGAAATTGAAGTTCAGGGTGCAATGCAGATGAGGGAGATATGCCCTGACGGAGTGTTTATTTTCATTAATCCTCCATCAATTTCTGAGCTAAAAAGAAGGTTGACAAAAAGAGGTACTGAAAGTGATGAAGATATAAATGCTCGTGTTGCAAAGGCTAAAGAAGAAATGAAATATGCAAATGAGTATGATTATATAATTGAAAATGATGTGCTTGAAAACACAATTGAGGACTTTAAAACAATAGTTAGAGCAGAAGAGTTAAACACGAAAAGAAACAAAAAAGAGAAAACGGGGGCAGAAAAATGTTAAGACCTGCAATTACACAGTTGATAACCAAGAACGAAAGCTGTTATTCGCTTGTTATAGGCGTAGCTAAGAGGGCAAGAATGATTGCTGATGAGTTATATGAGGGTGGATTTATTCTTGAGGAAAAGCCAGTAAAAACTGCTGTTGAAGAATTGGCAGCTGGTAAATATAAAATTGTTGAGTCAGATAAATTGAGGAATAAGACGGGTACGTTTTAATCGTGTTAATTTTAGAAGATAGATAATTTCAAGCAAACGGATGTGATGGTAGTGAATTTTAATAGTATGAAGGCTGGGATAGCGGTAAGCTTAACGGCGTATTCGTTTGATAAGCCTTTTACTTATTCAGTGCCAGAGGAGTTTAATGATGGTATAAAAATAGGCTCAAGGGTTATTGTATCGTTTGGCAAAGGCAATAGAAAACGAGTAGGAATTGTGTTGTCGTTGGAACAAATAACCGATGATGATATGAAATTAAAGCCAGTAATATCAGTGATTGACAGCGAGCCGTTGTTGAATGATGAAATGCTGGATATGCTTTATTGGCTTAAAGATAATACATTTTGCACATTTTTTGATGGATTGAAAACGATTGTTCCATCTGGAATGAATATAAGGATTAATGAAAAATATTCACTTGCTGAGAATGTTTCTGATGAGAATCTTTCGGTTGAGGAAATAAATGTATTGTCGCTTTTAAGAAAAACTAAAATAAAAAGTGAGTTTGATAATATTCTTGAGGGGTTTAATACGCCTGATAAAAAAAGGGTTATTAATTCGCTTATTGAAAAAGGAATAATCCTTAAAACTGATGAGTATAAGAGGAATGTTCAAGATAGTTTTATTAATATGATAAAATTATCTGAACAATATATTTCTGATAATAAGGCTTTTAAGATTACGGCAAAGCAAAGGACTGTAATAAAGCTTTTGGAGGAAAATGGTTCTGCTGCTGTAAAAGAGGCTTGTTATATATGTAATGTGACGAAAGCTGTTATAAAAAATCTCATAAAAAGTGGTGCTGTTGAGGAATATGAATATGAAACATTCAGAATTCCTGAGAATGAAAATGCGAATACAAAATTTATTGAGGATATAGTTTTAAATGAATCTCAACAATTAGTTTTTGAGGAGGTAAGCACTCAACTTAAAGCAGATAAACCTAAATGCTTTCTGTTGCATGGAATTACAGGAAGTGGTAAAACATCTGTATTTAAGAAGCTTATTGCACAAACTCTTGATAATGGAAAGCAAGCAGTTTTGCTGATTCCAGAAATTTCGCTGACCCCTCAGATAGTAAATCAATTTCAGGAGCTTTTTGGCGAAACAGTCGCTGTTTTACATAGTAATCTGTCATTGGGGCAGAGGACTGACGAATATAAACGAATAAAACAGGGGAAAGCTAATATTGTTATAGGCACAAGAAGTGCGGCTTTTGCTCCACTTGATAATATTGGTATAATTATTATGGATGAGGAGGGCGAACGCTCTTATAAATCCGATTCTTCACCGAGATATAATACTGTTGATATAGCGAAAAGACGCTGTAAAACTCATGGTGCAGTGCTGTTGCTTGCATCTGCAACTCCATCAATTGAAAGCTATTATTATGCTCAAAAGGGTGTGTATAAGCTTTTGGAGATGAATGAAAGATATAGTAATGCTAAATTGCCTGAGGTTACGATGATTGATATGAATGAGGAGAGGGCGAACGGCAATTCTGGTGAGTTTAGTGAATTGCTTGTGCATGAAATAAGACATAATCTTGAGCATGGTGAACAGAGTATACTTTTACTTAATCGTAGGGGATACCATACTATAATTAGCTGTTGCAAATGCAATAAGCCTGTTTATTGTCCTAATTGCAGTATTCCACTGACATACCATAAGGCGAATGAAAGTTTGATGTGTCATTATTGTGGGTATTCGGGTGGGATGGTTGAGAAATGTGCTGATTGTGGTGGCGAAAAGTTAAAACAGATGGGATTCGGTACGCAGAAGATGGAAGAGGAGCTTTCTAAGCTTTTTTCTGATGCAAGGATTTTGCGTATGGATGCAGATACTACTTTTTCACGCTATGCTTATGAGGAAAAGTTCAAGGACTTTGGCGATGGAAAATATGATATAATGATTGGTACACAGATGATTAGTAAAGGTTTGGATTTCCCTAATGTAACACTTGTTGGGGTGCTTTCTGTTGATAAAGCACTTTTTTCTGGTGATTTCAGGAGCTATGAAAGAACTTTTTCGCTGATAACTCAAGTGGTCGGCAGAGGAGGACGTGGGGATAAAACTGGTAGGGCGTATTTACAGACATTTATGCCTGAACATTATGTTCTAAATTTAGCTTCTAATCAAGATTATAAGGCGTTTTATAATGAGGAGATTAGCATAAGGAGAGCGTTGATTAATCCCCCTGTATGCGATGTTTGTGTTCTTGGGTTTTCTTGTGAAATAGAAAGGAATGTTCAAAACGCATCAAATAAAATGCTTGCAATGATACAGAATAAAATTAAACTAGAAAAGGTAACATTTCCGTTAAGAGTTTTAGGGCCTGTTAAATGTGCATATGGAAAAATTAATGGAAAGTTTAGATATAGATTGATATTAAAGTGCAAAAACACAGCAGTACTTAGAAATTTTGTAAGCCAGATACTTATTGAAACGGATAAACATAAGGAATTTTCAAGGGTGACAGTATATGCTGATATAAATGGTGATATTGGAATATAATAGGATTTAATGGAGGTTGTTATAATGGCTATAAGAAAGATATTAACAAAAGAAGATGAAGTTCTAAATAAAGTTTGCAAGCCAGTTGAAAAGTTTGATAAAAAACTTTGGCAATTGCTTGATGATATGGCAGATACGCTTTATAAGGTTCGTGGAGTGGGACTTGCAGCACCCCAGATTGGAATACTAAGGAGAGTTGCAATTGTAGATGTGGGTGATGGGTTGATTGAGTTGATTAACCCGACAATAACGAATACAAGTGGTGAACAACGTGCTGTTGAGGGCTGCTTATCATGCCCAGAACAGTGGGGATATGTTACACGTCCGATGAATTGCACATTAAAAGCACAGGATAGAAATGGTGAATCTTATGAGATGGATTTAACGGAAATGGCTTGCAGATGTGCTTGTCATGAGGTTGACCATCTTGATGGAAACCTATTTTTAAGATTGGTTGATGAATTTATTGATATAGAAGATGAAGAATAGGAGTGATTAAACTGAATATAGTTTTTATGGGTACTCCAGATTTCGCTGTACCATGTTTGAAAGCACTTATTGAAAGCAATGAAAATGTAGTAGGAGCTTTCACGCAACCTGATAAGCCAAAGGGTAGGGGTTATAAATTACAGCCTACTCCTGTTAAGGTTGTTGCTTTGGAGCATGGAATTGACGTGTATCAGCCTACCTCTTTAAGAAAAGGTGAGGATGCTGGGGAAGCTTTTGAGGATTTACAGAAACTTAATCCAGACCTTATAGTTGTCGTTGCATATGGGCAAATTCTACCTAAACAGATTTTAGATTTGCCTAAACATGGCTGTATAAACATTCACGCATCACTATTGCCGAAATATAGGGGTGCTGCACCAATACAGTGGTGTGTGATGAATGGCGATAAAAAAACAGGTGTAACCTCAATGCTTATGGAAGAAGGGCTTGATACAGGCGATATGCTTATTACGGCTGAAACTGATATTGGGGTAAATGAAACAGTGTCAGAATTACATGACAGGCTATCAGAAATGGGTGCTGAGGTGCTTATTAGAACCATTAACGACTTGAAAGATGGTAAGCTTAATCCTCAAAAACAGGATGATAGCAAATCATGTTATGCGTCTATGATTACTAAAAAGATGTGTGAGATTGATTTTTCAGATAAAGCAATAAATATCCATAATAAAATTAGAGCGATTACTGGTTATACTACACTTAACGGCAAAAGGTTGAAGTTATATCGTACGCAGATATGTGATACAGCTACTAATAATTGTGAATGTGGAAGTATTGTTGATGAAAAATGCTTTACGGTTGTATGTGGTGATGGAAAATGTGTTACACTGTTGGAAGTTCAATCAGAGGGCAGTAAAAAAATGAAAACAGAAGATTTTTTAAGAGGAAATAAGCTTTCAAATGGAACAAAATTTGAATAAGCTTGAGATGTAAGGAGGAATTGTTATGCTATATCTTTTTTATGATTCGACATATTTAATTATAATACCAGCAATTATTTTTGCGTTAATAGCACAAATTAATGTGAAATCAACATTTACAAAGTATAGTAAAATTAAAAATGGAAGGGGCTTTACAGGTAGTGATGTTGCAAGACAGATTTTAGATAATAATGGTCTGCAAAATGTGAGAATTGAGCATATTAATGGTAATTTATCCGACCACTATGACCCAAGAGCCAATGTTGTAAGGCTTTCGGATTCAGTTTATAGTAGCAGTTCTGTTGCAGCTATCGGCGTTGCAGCACATGAGGTTGGACACGCAATTCAGCACGCACAAGGCTATGTGCCAATTAAAATCAGAAGTGCTATAATTCCTGCTACACAAGTCGGCTCAAAGCTTGCTATTCCACTTGTTATATTGGGAATGATTCTTTCTATGCAGCCATTTATAACCTTTGGGATTATCCTATTTACGACCGTTGTGTTCTTTCAGGCAGTTACATTGCCTGTTGAATTTAATGCAAGTAGTCGTGCTATGGCAACACTAAAAGATAGTTATATACTTGAGGGTGAGGAGCTTTCACAGTCGAAAAAGGTCTTGACAGCAGCTGCTTTAACTTATGTTGCAGCACTATTTTCTTCGATAATGAGCTTACTAAGGTTGGTATTACTTTCAAATAGAAGGAACAGATAAATTATGGATAATGCTAGATTTCTTGCAATAAAGCTACTGAATAAAACATTTGACAAACAAGGCTTTTCAAATTTGGTTTTGGACTATGCGTTGAGTAATGCACAGCTTGAAACACAGGATAAAAGATTTTGTTCAACGCTTTATTATGGCGTAATTGAGAGGAAAATTACTCTTGATTATATAATTTCAAAGTATAGCAAAAAGCCACTGAATAAGCTGGATTTAAGCATTTTGAATATATTGAGATGTGGATTGTATCAGCTTAAATATATGGATTCTGTGCCTGATAGTGCAGCGATAAATGAGAGCGTAAAGCTTGTTAAAAAGTACAGGCTTACGAGTGCGTCTGGTTTTGTTAATGCAGTTTTGAGAAATTTTGTTAGGGATAATAAAGAAATTACACTGCCAAAGGGGAAAATCGCAAGGTTTTCTTTGGAGTATTCTGCTCCTGAATGGCTTGTGAAAAAGCTAATTCAAGAATATGGCGATGAGGTTGCTGTATCGTTACTTGAGGGTTCAATTTCAAAAGCTCCTGTTACGATAAGGTTAAATAATAATGTTGCAGACGAAACAAAACTGATAGAAAATATGGGCGATATTAAGCTTAGTAAAAGAGATTTAATACCAGATTGCTATGAAGTTTTGGGTGGAGATGTTACTGCTACTGACGCATTTAAAATGGGTTATTTTCATGTTCAGGACATTTCCTCACAGCTTTGTTGTATGGCTTTGGGTACTAAAGAGAATGAAATTGTGTTGGATTTATGCTCTGCTCCTGGTGGAAAGGCGTTCACCATAGCTGAATTGATGGGTGGAACGGGAACAATTTATGCTTTCGATATGCATGAAAAAAGAGTTAAGCTCATTGAGGACGGGGCAGAAAGATTGCAGTTGAAAAATATAATTGCAAGAAAAGGAAATGCTCTTGAATTTGATGAGAAGATACCATTGGCTGATAAAATTTTATGTGATGTCCCTTGCTCAGGCTTGGGGGTAATAGGAAAAAAGCCTGAGATAAAATATAAAGAGCCTTGCGAATTCGAGGGATTGGCTGATATACAGTATGGGATTTTGGAAAATGCTGTTAAGTATCTAAAGGTTGGTGGCGAGTTGGTTTATTCCACTTGTACGCTTAACCGAAAAGAAAATGATGAGATTGTAGATAGGTTTTTGGAGCATAATGGGGATTATGAGGGGGTTAGCTTTTTAGAGGATTTTGGAGAACCATTCGGTAGCTATAAAGCAACATTAATTCCTATGCATTTTAATAGCGATGGATTTTTTATTTCAAAGATTAGAAAAATAAGGTGATGTATTGAGAAAAGGGGATATTTTATCTCTAAGTTTAGCAGAGTTGGAAGAAATATTAGCCCAAAATGGTGA
Source organism: uncultured Oscillospiraceae bacterium (assembly GCA_964610805.1). GTDB lineage: Bacteria > Bacillota > Clostridia > Oscillospirales > Ruminococcaceae > JAAYPV01. The sequence goes on along the minus strand of CAZSZG010000007.1, from coordinate 24,694 downwards.
GCAAAAATTTCGTGCAAAACAGATTTATGAATGGCTACATTTAAAAAAAGTGGAGAGTTTTGATGAAATGACTAACATTTCTTCTACATTACGCACAAAAATGAGTGATGAATTTTATGTAAATCTACTGAATATATCAAGAAAGCTTGAATCTAGGGTAGATAATATTGTAAAATATCTTTATGGGCTTTCTGACGGCAATTTTATTGAAACAGTTTTGATGGAGTATAATCACGGAATGAGCCTTTGCATTTCAACGCAAGTGGGCTGTAAGATGGGGTGCAAGTTTTGTGCATCAACCGTAGGTGGCTTTGTTAGAAATCTTGAACCATCCGAAATGCTACTTCAGATATATAAAACTGAAAAGGATAGCGGGAAGAAGATTTCAAGTATTGTACTTATGGGCATTGGAGAGCCACTTGATAACTTTGATAATGTGATTAAGTTTTTACAGATTTTATCATCAAAAGAGGGCGTAAATATGAGTCTTCGCCATGTTACTGTTTCAACCTGTGGGCTTGTTCCTATGATTGATAAACTGGCTGAGTTAAGGCTTGGGTTAACGTTGTCTGTTTCGTTACACGCTTCACATAATCGCACAAGAAGTGAAATAATGCCTGTCAATGCATCATATAATATAGAAAAGCTTATTTCAGCGTGCAAGAGATATGTTGATAAAACAGGTAGACGGGTTACTTTTGAGTATGCTGTTATTGATGATGTGAACTCATCAACAGAGGAAGCTTTTAGGCTTGCAGAGCTTTTAAGGGGTATGAATTGTCATGTTAACTTAATACCTGTAAATGGGATTAAGGAGAGAAATTATACTTCACTTATGAAAACTGTGCAAACTTTTCAGAATAATTTGAAAGACAAGGGAATAAATGTTACAATAAGGAGAACGCTTGGAAGTGATATAAATGCTGCTTGTGGTCAGCTTAGGCGAGATGAAATGAAGTAAAAAGGAGTGATGATATTGAAAATAAGTAGTGCAACGGATATAGGGCTTGCTAGGAGTGAAAATCAAGATATAGTTCGTGTGGACGAGTTGTTCGGCAATGTTCTAGCAGTAGTTTGTGATGGCATGGGTGGCGAACGTTCAGGCGAAAAGGCAAGCAAAATAGCGATAGATGCAATTTTTGACAAGTTCATTGAGGAATATCAACCTACATTTGATTCAATCAGTATCAAAACGCTCCTGATATCAGCAATATCTGAGGCTAATTCACAGGTTTATAATTCGTCCAGAGAGGATTACAAGGATTTTGGTATGGGGACTACTTGTGTTGCTGCATTTGTAACTAAGGATATGATTTATCTATCGAGTGTTGGAGATAGCAGAGCATATTTGATGGAGGGTGATTGCTTAAAGCAAATTACAAATGACCATACATTTGTGAGAATGCTTTTTGAACGTGGTGATATTATTGAGGAGGACATTAAATCTCATCCTCAACGAAATATGTTGACAAAGGCAGTCGGCGTTGAAAAAAATGTTACGCCCGATTACTTTGAAACAAATCATTCGGAGGGTTTAAAACTTATGTTATGTTCGGATGGCTTGTCAGGGTATTGCAGTTCAGAAGAAATGTTTGAGATACTTAATGACAATGATATTGAAAAAGCAGCCGATGAATTAATAAAATTAGCGATAAGCAAGGGTGGCAGAGATAATATAACACTTGCGATAATTGCTGATTAAATACAGGAGTGATAGAATGGACAAGAATATTGGAAAAAGACTGGATGGTCGCTATGAAATTAACGAGCTTATCGGCGTTGGTGGTATGGCAGATGTATACAAGGGTCATGATTTAGTTGATAATAGGGTAGTCGCTATTAAAATTCTAAAAAAAGAGTTTTCTGAGAATGAGGAATTTCTTAGAAGATTTAGAAATGAATCAAAAGCAATCGCTGTGCTTTCGCATCCTAATATTGTTAAAATATATGATGTAGGATTTACGGAAAAGATACAGTATATTATAATGGAACATATTGATGGTATTACTTTAAAGGAATACATGGAGAACGAAAAGGTACTTAATTGGAAAGACTCTGCACATTTCATAATTCAAATTCTAAGAGCTTTACAGCACGCTCATGATAGAGGGATTTTTCACAGGGATATAAAGCCACAAAATATCATGATGTTTACAGATGGCACAATAAAAGTCATGGATTTTGGTATAGCTAAATTTGCTCGTGAAGATGGTAAAACTGCTACTAATCAAGCTATAGGTTCTGTTCATTATATTAGTCCTGAACAGGCGATGGGTGAGGAAACTGATTCTAAAAGCGATATTTATTCTGTTGGTATTATGCTTTATGAAATGCTTACAGGACAAAAGCCTTTTGATACGGATAATCCTGTTTCCGTTGCTGTTATGCATATGCAGAGCAATGCAAGAAAGCCTAGAGATGTAAATCCAGATATTCTTGTTGGACTTGAAGAGATAATCTTGAAAGCAATAGAAAAGGAAACGAGTAAACGCTATCAGAGTGCGTCTGAAATGATTAGGGATATTGAAAAGGTTAAGGCAAATCCTGAGGTAGTGTTCGGATACTATACATCAAAGGTAAATGCTGGTGGTTTTGATACTGCAACAAGATTTTTCAAGACGGTTGCACCAACTGATGGTGAACTGGAAGATGATGAGTATTATGATGAAGAAGCTGATGATTATGACGAAGATGATGATGGCGTAGAATATGAAGAGGAAGAGGCTAAGTCGATATTTTTTCCAATTTTATCAGCTGTTACAATTGTAGTTATATTAGTTGCGGCGTTTTTTGTGACGAAGTTAGTTCAGGGAGCGTTTGGTGATGACAATAGTGCTAAAGCCACAGATATTTCTGTTGGTGATTTAGTAGGATTGACTTTGGATGAGGCAAGAGATAAATATTCAGACTTGAATATAACAATGACTGGAAGTGCAGAATATTCCGATTACGAGGCAGATGTAATATTCTGGCAGGATATAGAAGTAGATAAGAAAGTTAAAAAAGGCACTGAAGTAAAGGTTAAAATAAGTAAAGGTAAGCAAAAGGTGAAAGTACCGAATGTTATTGGTTTTAATTTTTCCCAGGCACAGGGAATGTTGGAGAGAGATGGTTTAGTAGTTTCGATTCAGTATGCGACAGATGAAGAAGAAAAGAATAATGTATTTAAAACAGAACCTGAGGCACAGGCTGAGGTTGATAAAGGATCAACGGTTATTCTTTATGTAAGTCAAGGGAATAGTAATGAGGTAGAAGTTTCCAAGTTAATTGGTAAGACAATAGAGAAGGCAAGGAAAGAATGTGAAGAAACACTTGAGTTAGTGGTTAAGACTGAAGATGTAAATTCAAGTGAACCTGAGGGAACAGTTGTTGGGCAGAGCATTAGTGCTGGTACTCGTGTTGCTACAAAAACAACAATTACTTTACAGGTAAGTAACGGAGTTCCTGCTACATCTAAGGTTAAAATTAATTTTGATATTCCATCAGATGCTACGGGAAGATTTATATTCAGCCTATATGTAAATGGTTCAGTGGTAAAACAAAGCGATGTTGTTAATGTTGCTTATACTGGAAGTGTAGATGTTGAGATTGAGGGAAGTGGTACTCAAGAGGTTACAGCAGAATTGAAGAATGCAACAACAGGTGCTACTGCTAAAATTGGTGTGTTCAAGGTTAACTTTGAAAGTGGAACAATGACAGTTATTAATGAAAATACTAGAAATGCGTTTTCATCAGTTGGAGGGCTAGAAACAAAGCCACCAACGACAGAGCCACCAACGACAGAACCACCAAAAACAGAGCCACCAAAAACAGAGCCACCAGTAACAGAACCACCAGTAACAGAACCACCTGTTACTGATGATGGAGATGGTGATGGAGATGGAGAGTAACTCTCATCTTAAAGTTGAAAAGGAAGTATTATGACTGAAAATTTCAATAATGCTCAAAAAGGAATTATAATAAAGTCGATTGGGGGACTCTATTTAGTAGAGTCCCCTAGTGGGCTATTTGAATGTAAGGCAAGGGGAGTGTTCAGAAATCAAGGGTTAACCCCGTATATTGGGGATGATGTGATATTTGAAGATGGAGTTATTAATGAGCTTTTGCCACGAAGAAATGAGATTATACGACCTCCTATTGCTAATCTTGACCAAATAATTCTTATTGTATCAACCTGTAAGCCTGTGCCAAATATACTGCTGATGGATAAGTTTATAGCTATATCTGAGTATAAGGGGATAAAGCCAATTGTGATGGTTACAAAAATCGACTTGGCAAGCTTTGAACAGATATTTGATATATACAAAAGGGTTGGAGTTGAAACATTGGTTGTTGATTATAACAATGATGAGTCAATTCAAAAGATTAAGCAGACGCTGAAAGGGAAAATAAGTGTTTTCACAGGAAATTCAGGCGTTGGGAAATCGACACTGATGAATGCAATTGATTCAACATTGAGTATTCCTACGGGTGAAATTAGCGAAAAGCTTGGCAGAGGGCGACATACCACACGTCATGCTGAATTATATAAGATTAAAGATGGTGGATATATTGCTGATACACCTGGCTTTTCTACGTTTGAAACGAATAAATATGATATAATAAAAAAAGAAGAACTTAGCTCATGCTTTGTTGAGTTTAGGGAATACATGGATGACTGCAAGTTCAAGGATTGCTCGCATACAAAGGAAAAAGGCTGTGCAGTTATTGAGGCAGTAAATAATGGGGATATAGTAGAAAGCAGGCATAAAAGCTATTGCCATATGTATGAGGAAGCAAAGCAGATTAAGGAATGGGAGTTATAATATGAGTGAGTGTTATATATTTTCAGGCGGTGAAATTCAAGATTATTTTGTGGTTGATGTTAGCGAAAACGCATATGTGATTTGTGCAGATGCTGGATATTTACACGCAAAAAAGCTTGGGATTATTCCAAATTGTATCATTGGTGATTTTGATACTTTTGATGGAGATTTTCCTACAAGCATTGAGGTAATCAGATATAAGTCTGAAAAAGATGATACGGATACGATGCTTGCCGTAAAGCTTGCGTTAGAAAAAGGTTATACTAATATCTGTATTTACGGTGCTTTGGGTGGAAGATTTGACCATAGCATGGCGAATGTTCAGACATTGCAGTATATATATACTCATGGTGGAAATGGCGAAATTGTTAGCGATAATGATTATATTATGTTGCAAGGCACGGGTATCAAAACATATACTAAACGTGAGGGGTATTACTTTTCATTGCTTTCAATTTCTGATAAGACTGATGGAATAACGACGGATGGATTGAAGTATAATCTTGAAAATGCAACGATTACAAGCAGTCTTCCGTTAGGTGTTAGCAATCATATTTTACAAGAGTTTGCAACGATTACAGTTGGAAACGGACTTCTTTTAGTGATTTTTTCTAAAGATACTCACAAATAAATATTATCTGAATATAATGGAGTATAGCATTGCCATTAAGGTTGTGTGCAATAAAAATTACTTAGAAAGAGTATTGGAGGAGTCGTTATGAAAATCGTTGTAATTAAAAGTCCAAAGTTTTTATCGGGTATACTTAGACTAATGTTTGGGATTAAAAAGGAACAAGACTTATAATTAATGAAAAAGTCGCAGATTATTAATAATCTGCGATTTTTTTGAATATAAAGTAATGTAGAAAACATTTAGGAGGTAATTATGGAGGACGAAGTATTGTATGATGAGCATTTGCTGGATGAGGTTAAATCCAAAAGGCGAAAGGCTTATTCTGATGAGAAAATATCGGAGGTTATTGTTACTCAGTGTATCGTTTGTGTGCTGTTAATTTTGATATTTGTGGTGATGAATATTTTTTATCCAGAAGTTAGCCAGTCGGCTCTATCGAAATATAAACAACATACGGGTGCTGACATGGACAGAGTGTTGGTTAATGCAGTGGATAAAATTGTTGAGTTTGCAAGTTCTACACCGAAATGATAGAATTTTATATTGGAAAGACTAAATTTAATATTGATTTTGGATTTTTAGCAGTAATTGCCTTGCTGTGTATTCTGGATAATGGAAAATATCTTCTATATGGTGTTTGGGTTTGTATTATACATGAGATTGGGCATATTGTTCCAATGTTTGCACTGGGCGAAAAAGTTAAGGCAGTTAAGCTTCACGCATTTGGAATAAAAATTTCTCCACAGAAAAATAAAATTAGACCTGTGTTTCAAGATATAATTATAATTTTAGGTGGGGCTACTGTTAATATTCTTTTGGGCGTTATGGTTTCTATCGGTGATATAAGTACGAATGTACAGGTTTTTGCAAGCATGAACATTATTCTTGGTGTGTTCAATCTTTTGCCATATACAAGCTTTGACGGTGGAACATTAATACTCACAATTGCTGATTATTTCAATGGTAATGCCTTTGAAGTCAGAAAAATACTTAGGCTTGTAAACTGCATACTTTCCATTGCTTTACTAGCGTTTTTACTGGTTAACCATATCACAAATATTACGCTTATGATAACAATATCCTATTTAATTTTAATCGAGATTATCGGTAATGGTTGATTAATATGCGAATTTGTAGTAAAATAAAAAGGAATAGGAATATAATCATTCCATAAAAGCAGATTATCTTGCTTTTTGGAATGATTAATAAATGGAGGATAATATGCTGAAAGACAAGCTTGAAAGGTTTTTACTGCAAGTTCAAAAGCCATCACGATATATAGGCGGAGAAACGGGTAGCGTTTTAAAGGATAAAAATAAGGTTGATGTGAGATTTGCGTTTTGTTTTCCCGATAGCTATGATATAGGTATGTCACATTTGGGCATGAAAATTCTGTATTCACTCATTAATGAAAAGGAAAACTATTGGTGTGAGAGAGTGTTTGCACCGAATGATGACTTTGAGGAGATTATGAGGGAAAATGATATTCCTTTATATGGCTTAGAAAGCTTAGAGCCAATAAAGGATTTCGATTTCATTGGCTTTACTTTGCAATATGAGTTGTCGTATACTAATATACTTAATATGTTGGATTTGGCTGGAGTTCCAATATTCACTAAGGATAGAGGGGATTCGCTTTATCCCATAGTTATTGCAGGAGGTCCTTGTGCTTGTAATCCAGAGCCGTTAGCTGACTTTTTTGACTTAGTTGTACTGGGCGAGGGCGAGGACGTTAATATTGAACTGCTTGATTTGTATAATGAAATGAAAAAGCAAGGTGCGACTAGACAGGAGTTTCTGAATGAGGCTGTAAAGCTTGAGGGGGTTTATGCTCCTTCGCTATATAATATCAGCTATAATGAGGATAATACAATCAAGGAGGTTGTGCCGATTGGCAACGCTCCTAAGGTAGTGAAAAAACGCATAGTTGACGATTTTAACAAGGTTTTTTATCCTGATGAATTTGTTGTGCCGTTTACAGATATTGTTCATGATAGAGCATCTGTGGAGGTTCTAAGGGGTTGCTTGAGGGGTTGTAGGTTTTGTCAAGCTGGCTTTCTATATAGACCATTCAGAGAAAAATCATCGGAGGTTAT
>CAZSZG010000007.1:4329-17059 GCA_964610805.1 uncultured Oscillospiraceae bacterium | reverse complement strand
TTGCGTGATGTTATAAATAAAAATGTTTCTGAAGAAGAAATTATGAAAACTTGCAAGATAGCTTTTGAGGGTGGATATACAAGGGTAAAGTTGTATTTTATGATAGGACTTCCAACTGAAACTGATGAAGATATTATAGGCATTGCAGAGCTTGCACAAAGAGTTGTGGAGTTATTCTATGAAATACCTAATAGACCTAAGGGCAAGGGCGTTGAGGTGTCTATAAGCACTGCTACGTTCATACCAAAGCCGTTTACACCGTTTCAGTTTGAGCCACAGAATACAAGAGAGCAGATTAATGAAAAGCAAAAGCTTTTAGTAGCTTCTATCAAGAGTAGAAAAATTCGCTGGAGTACCCATGACCCAAATATTAGCATACTTGAGGCATTGCTTGCAAAGGGTGATAGAAAACTTTGCAATGTTATATATAGTGCATGGGAAAAGGGCTGTAAGTTTGATAGCTGGGGTGAATGTTTTAAGTATAATAAATGGCTTGAGGCGATTGATGAGAATGGTATTGACATTGGTTTTTATGTGAATAGGAAAAGGGAATTTGATGAGATTCTTGCTTGGGAGCATCTTGATTATTTTATCTCAAAGGAGTTTTTGATTAGGGAGAATATAAAAGCACATGAGTCGAAAACAACCGACCATTGCCGTTTAGAATGTTCTAATTGTGGTGTTATTTCTAAAACAGGAAAGCCATGCTTTGATTACAAACAGGAAAATACCGTTAAATCAGAGGATAAAAAGATTGATAATCTTATAGAAAATGCAAATAATGTTAATCAGGAAGTTTTTCCGACAAGGGTTGTGTTTGAGAAAAAAGGTAGAGCTAAATATATTTCTCATTTGGATTTGAATAGATGTATGCAGAGGGTAATCAAGCGTTCAGGGTTGCCAGTTTGGTATACGGAGGGATTTAACCCACATTTGTATATAATGTTTGCATTGGCTTTGTCGCTTGGGTTTGAAAGTGGCTGTGAGGTTATGGATTTTAAGCTTACAGAGGATATTCCTTTTGATAAAGTGATGGACAGGCTTAATAGCGTTCTGCCAGAGGGATTAAAGATCGTAAAGGTTTATAAGCCAGTTAATAAGCATACTGAAATTGCTTTCGCAGAGTTTAATGTTTGTATCGAGGGTGACGGTGCAAGGTTGCTTTGTGAATTGAATGAATTTTTAGGCAAGGATGAAATTCTTGTTGAGAAAAGGAGTAAGAAAAAGGGGCTTAAAACAGTCGATATTAAGCCGAATATCGAGATTGTATCTAAGGTAGCAGAGGAGGACAGGCTTGTTATAAATATGAGATTGCCAGCAGGAACACAGACGAATTTTAATCCAAATTTGTTCCTTGATGCTTTCTTGAGTGGAACAGAAATAAGTGCTTTTGTAACAAAGGTTGAGCGAACGAAAATTATTTGTAGTGATGGTAAAGAATTTTTGTAAAAGGCTTGCAATTTGTTTTGATATATGGTAGAATAATAGAGCATTTGAAATCCGTTATGGAGAAATTTAGGTTTGTTTTCGAGATAACGAGGTTAATGCCATTAAGATGACATTAAATCGGATAGTCCGCTACACATAAAAGGTTTTGATTTATATAAAGCTAAGTGAGTGCTTTGCCTTTGTTCTGTAAAAAGTAAAGTGTAAGAATATCTGAAAAAATTAGGAGGAAAAATAATGGATGCATTAAAACTAATTAGCCAGGAAAGCATGAAAACTGAGAAGCCTCAATTTTCTATCGGTGACACTGTAAAGGTTCACGTTAACATCAAGGAAGGCGATAAATCTCGTGTACAGATATTTGAAGGCACTGTTATTGCTAGGAAGCATGGCGGAATAAGCGAAACATTTACAGTTAGACGTCTTTCTCACGGTTGTGGAGTTGAAAGGGTTTTCCCAGTTCACTCACCTGTTGTAGAAAAGGTTGAGATTGTAAGAAAAGGTAGAGTTCGCAGAGCTAAGCTATATTATCTTCGTGATAGAGTTGGTAAGGCTGCTAAGGTTAAAGAACAAATTAAAAGGTAATAAGCTGAGGAATGTCCTCGTTGCTTAGATGCTGTGCAGAGGGGACTAATAAGTCCCTTTTTTGCTATTTACCGCTTATAATTATACACTTATTAGGGACATAAGTTTATCCCTGAGAAAAGGAGTAGTCATGTCTGAAGAATATGAAACGCCTGTAAATACCAATGTAAATACAGAAGAAAACGTTGAAAAAAAGGCGAGTTTTTTTGATGATTTGATGGATTTAGTTGAATCGGTAATATTTTCAATTTTTATTGTTACTCTTATTTTTACATTTTTATTTAGAATAGCAACTGTTGATGGTCCTTCAATGCTTGACACTCTACATGATAAGGACAGATTGATTATATCACATCTGTTTTATAAGCCTGAACAAGGCGATATTGTTATTATAAATAATAAGAATGGTTATATATATGATGAGGCAAAGGAAAATGTTATTGCAACACGGGGTATAAATGCTGATGGTTCTGAGAAGAAGATTGTAAAAAGAATTGTCGCAACTGAGGGGCAAGAGGTTAATATTGATTTTAAAAAAGGCAAGGTTTATATTGATAATGTAGAAATAGATGAGCCTTATATTAAAGACCCAACTTTTAGAGATGAGGGTGCATTTAAGTTTCCTATAACAGTACCTGAGGGGCATATTTTTGTTATGGGTGATAATAGGGATAATTCCAAAGATAGCAGACATTCACAAATTGGATTTGTTCCAGTTGATGAGATAATGGGTAAGGTTGTTTTTAGAATTTATCCGTTTAAATCTTTAGGCGTTGTGGACTAACTAGCCTTACAAAAAACAGGAGTGGTTATGGAAAATAATATAGCAATAATTCAGTGGTTTCCTGGACATATGACAAAGACACGCAGATTGATAAAAGCAAATTTATCTTTGGTCGATGCTGTTGTTGAAATATTAGATGCGAGGATACCTATGAGTAGCCAAAATCCCGAAATGGAAAGCCTTATTGGTGAGAAGCCGAGAATGATGTTGCTTAACAAATGTGATATGGCTGATGATAGGGTGACTGCAAGATGGATTGATTATTTTAAGTCAAAGGGGATTCTTGCTATTGCTTTGGATTGCAAAAATGGCAAAGGGGTTAAGGCTTTTTTGCCTACGATAAAAAATCAGTTACTTAAGGATTTAGTACAGAGAAGAAATGATAAAGGTATGGTTGGCAGACCGATAAGGGTTATGATTGTTGGGATTCCAAATGTTGGAAAGTCATCGTTCATTAACCGAATGGCACAGTCAAAGCGTACAAAGGTTGAGGATAGACCTGGTGTTACAAGAACAAAGCAGTGGGTAAGTCTTGGTGAGAGTGTGGAAATGCTCGATATGCCTGGAGTTTTATGGCCAAAGTTTGAGAACCAAAATGTTGCTCATAGGCTTGCTTTTACTGGTGCAATAAAAGATGATGTTGTTGATATTGAGGCACTTTCTATGTTGTTGCTTGAAAATTTAAGCAAGAGATACCCTAAGCCGTTAATTGAACGCTATAAGATAGAAATAGATGATGAAGATGACGGTAAAACCTTGCTTGAAAAGGTTGGAAGAAAGCGTGGTATGCTTCTTTCGGGTGGAGTGGTAAATACGGAACGTGCAGCGATTACTGTGCTTGACGAATTCCGTAGCACAAAGCTTGGCAGAATTTCGTTGGAACTTCCACCAGATGGTGATAGTGATGAAGAATAATGTTGATTTAACTAGCTTGCATGACTTTGATGATGAGGTTAGGCAAAATTATAAAGTTATTTGTGGTGTGGATGAGGCTGGCAGAGGTCCACTTGCAGGAGATGTCTATGCGGCGGCTGTAATTCTTGATGAAAATGAAAAAATCGAGGGCTTGAATGATAGTAAAAAGTTGTCGGAAAAAAAGCGTGTGGCTTTGTATGATGAGATAATTCAAAAGGCAAAGGCTTACTGTGTTGCAACTGCTTCTATTGCTGAAATTGAGGAGATTAATATTCTTCAGGCAGCAATGCTTGCGATGAAAAGAGCAGTTGAAGGCTTGGGGGTTGAGGTCGATTGTGCGTTGGTTGACGGGAACTCTTGCCCAAAACTTTCTTGTAATGCTAAAACGGTTGTAAAGGGCGATTCAGTTTCGGCAAGCATTGCTGCTGCGTCAATTCTTGCAAAGGTTTCAAGGGATAGATATATGGTTGAAATGGCTGAAAAGTACCCACAATATTGCTTTGAAAAGCATAAAGGTTATGGAACAAAATTACATTATGAAAAGCTAGCGGAGTATGGCATATCCGAAATTCATCGTCCTAGCTTTCTGAAGAAGTTAATGAAATGATTAATAAAGAAATTGGGAACTTTGGCGAAATGGCTGTATGTAAATACCTTGAAAAGTATGGTTATACTGTTTTAAAGCGTAACTATCGCATTAGGGGTGGCGAGATTGATATAATTGCATATAATAGCGAAATTATCGCCTTTGTTGAGGTTAAGACAAGGAAAAAAGGGAGCATGGTTTCTGGTTTTGAGGCTGTGAATGACAGAAAAAAGGGTCTTATTATTAAAACTGCGTCAGATTTTTGTTGTAAAAATCCTACTGAACTTCAGCCACGTTTTGATGTGGCAGAGGTGATTGTTGTAAATAATAGGATTGAAAAAATAAACTATATTAGTAATGCCTTTGATGCGACGGGGTATGATATATTTTTTTAAAAGGGTGGATATTATGTTTTATAAAAGTACACGAAACAGTGCTATAAATGTCGATAGTGCGATAGCGATTACTCAAGGTATTTCAGTTGAGGGTGGACTTTTTGTTCCAAGTGAAATCCCTAACATTACTCTTGATGAAATTAAGATGCTTGCAGAGATGAATTATTCTAATCGTGCAGCTTTTATTTTCAAGAAATATCTTACTGATTTTACAGATGCTGAAATCCAATATTGTACAGATAATGCGTATAACACTGATAATTTTGAAAATGAAAGCATAGCTGAGTTGTCACATCTTTTTGATGGAACTTATATGCTTGAGTTGTGGCATGGTCCAACTTGTGCGTTTAAGGATATGGCGTTACAAATTTTGCCATACTTTTTGACAACATCAGCAAAAAAGATAAATTTGAAGAGAAAAATCGTGATTTTGGTTGCCACATCGGGTGATACAGGTAAGGCTGCTCTTGAGGGTTTTAAAGACGTTGAGGGTACGCAAATACTTGTTTTCTATCCTGAAAATGGTGTAAGCTCAATGCAAAAACTTCAGATGACTACTCAAGATGGCGATAATGTTGACGTTTGTGCGATTAATGGTAACTTTGATGACTGCCAAAATGGTGTTAAGGAAATATTCACCAATGATGATATAAAGGCAAAGCTAGAAGAAAAATCGCTTATTTTCTCAAGTGCAAACTCGATTAACTGGGGTAGGCTTGCTCCTCAAATTGTTTATTATATTTCAGCTTATGCCTCACTTGCTGAAGATGAGCAGATTAAGCTTGGTGAAAAGATTAATATAGTTGTGCCAACTGGGAATTTTGGTAATATTCTTGCTGCATATTATGCTAAGAAAATGGGGTTGCCTGTTAATAAGCTAATTTGTGCGTCAAATGTGAATAATGTACTTACAGATTTTATAAATACAGGCGTGTATGACCGAAATCGTGAGTTTTATGCTACAAGTTCACCGTCGATGGATATACTAATTTCAAGCAATTTGGAAAGGCTTTTATACCATTTGACAGGGGATAATGATAAGCAAATTATGGAGTGGTTTACATCATTGGCTAGTACTGGAAAGTATGAAGTTACTGATGATGTTAAGAAAATTTTACAGGCTGAATTTTTCGCTGGATTTTCTGATGATGAGCAAACAAAGGACACGATAAAGGCTGTTTATGACCAGTATTCCTACACTTGTGATACCCACACTGCTGTTGCAGTTAAGGTTTATAATGATTATAAGGCTAAGACGGGCGATAAAACAAAGACGGTTATTGCGTCAACTGCAAGCCCTTATAAATTCAGTGGAAGCGTTTTAGAGGCACTTGATGATGGAAATAAAATTGCTGATGAGTATGAAATGATTGAAAGATTGAATGAGCTTTCTAAGTTTGAAATTCCTGAATCACTTGCTGAATTAAAGGAAAAACAGGTGAAGTATTCCAATTCAGTTGAAAAGACTGAAATGATGGATTATGTACTAAAAAAGCTAGGAATTTAGCGAGTAGGAGGAGTATCGTTGGCGTTATATGTTTTGGGCGATATGCATTTGTCAATAGGAACTCCCGATAAGCCTATGGATATTTTTGGTGGATGGGAAAATTATCTCCAACTGCTTGAGGAAAATTGGCTTAAGATAGTTAAGGTTGAGGATACAGTTGTGCTTGCTGGGGACACTTCTTGGGCTATGAAAATAGAAAATGCTGAAGCTGATTTTGATTTTATAGATAAGCTTACGGGCAGAAAAATTATACTCAAGGGAAACCACGATTATTGGTGGACTTCCATGAAAAAGATGGAGGATTTTTTCACTAAGAATGACTTTACAACTTTGAATATTTTGCATAATAACCATTATAGCTATGGTGAATATGGGATTTGTGGAACTCGTGGGTGGGTTAATATGGGCGATGAAACAGCTGATGCTAAGATTTTGGCAAGGGAAGTGCAAAGGCTGGAGGAGTCGATTAAATCAGCTATAAATGAGGATTTAATTCCTATTGTATTTCTTCATTACCCACCGATTTATGGAAACAATTACAATTATGACATATTAGAGGTGATGTATAAATATAAAATTAGCAAATGTTACTACGGGCATATTCATGGTTTAGGATGTAAAAATGCCATTATTGGTGAACGAGATGGAATTATATTCGATTTAATATCTAGTGATTTTCTACGTTTTGCACCTAAAAGGGTGTTATAATTTATGCAATATGTAGAAGAAATTGTTTAGGTGTAGTCAAGTTTCTAATAATGTGTTATAATATTTTATCAATGTTTTATATAAAAATTTGGAGGACGAAAAATGAATTTAAAATCAGTAATCAACACCGAGCCTAATACACACGAGTTAACACTCGAAATTGATGCAAATAAATTTGAAGAAGCAATTGACACAGTTTACAAGAAGGAAAAGTCAAAGATAACTATTCCTGGATTTAGAAAAGGTAAGGCAACAAGAAAAATGATTGAAACTCACTATGGTGAGGGCGTGTTCTATGAGCAGGCTGTTAATAACTTAATTAATCTTGAAGTTGGTCAGGCGATTGAGGAATCTAAGCTTGAACTAGTTACACAACCATCTATCGAGGTTGTGTCAATGGATAAAAAAGATGGCGTTACATTAAAAGCTACTTGTATCACTAAGCCAGAGGTTACAATTAAGGAATATAAAGGATTAAAGGCACCAAAACTTGTCAAGGATGTTAGTGATGAGCAAATCTCTGCTCAACTTGAAGCATTGAAAAATAAAGGTGCTAGAATAGTTTCTGTTGATGATAGACCTGCACAGCTTCATGATGAGGTTATAATTGACTTTGAAGGCTTTAAAGATGACGTTCCTTTTGAGGGTGGAAAGGGCGATAATTTCACACTACGTTTGGGAAGTGGACAGTTCATTCCTGGCTTTGAGGAGCAAATTGTTGGACATAATATCGGAGATGAGTTCGATGTAAATGTTACATTCCCTGAAGATTATGGTATGCAGGACCTTGCTGGTCAGGCAACTGTATTTAAGGTTAAGTTGAGTGAAATTACTGTTCAAGAATTGCCAGAACTTGATGACGAATTCGTTAAGGATACAACTGAATTTGAAACTGTTGACGAATTGAAAGCTGATACAAAGAAAAAGCTAGAGGAGAATGCTGAAAGGTCTGCTACTGCTGAGTTCGAAAATGTATTGTTTGATAAGGTTATTGAAAATGTTGAGGGCGATATTCCTGAGTGTATGTATGAAAACAGAATAAATTCATTGACTTCTGAATTTGGTCATTCACTACAACAACAGGGTATGAATTTGGATATGTATTTGCAATATACAGGTATGGGTGAGGAAGAATTCAGAGCTACTTTTGCTGAGAGAGCTGAAAAAGAAGTTGTACTAAGACTTGGGCTTGAAAAGATAGCTGAGTTGGAAAACCTTACTGTAACTGATGAGGAAATTGAAGAGGGCTTGACAAAGCTTGGTGAACAGAATGGAATGGACTTGGAAACTGTTAAGAAATACATTTCATATGATGCTTATAAACTAGATTTACTTGTAGGTAAGGCTGCTGATGTGGTTAAGGAAAATGCAGTTATTGATAACACTTTGGTGGAAGTTGAAACAGAAGTTACAGAAGATTAATATACAGATAGTTATAATGGATATGTATAATTCATACAAAGAGATATGAGTTATTTTAGAAAGGAAGATGGCTTAAATGAGTTTAGTACCTATGGTTGTGGAACAAACAAGCAGAGGAGAACGTTCGTATGATATTTTCTCTAGGCTGTTGAATGACCGCATTATCATGCTGTCTGATCAAGTGAACGATGTAACAGCAAGCTTAGTAATAGCACAGTTGTTGTATTTAGAAAGTCAGGATGCAGAAAAGGATATCAATTTATATATAAACAGTCCAGGCGGTTCAGTTACTTCTGGATTAGCTATTTATGACACTATGAAGTATATTAAATGTGATGTTTCTACAATTTGTATAGGTCTTGCTGCATCTATGGGAGCTTTCTTGCTTTCATCTGGTGCTAAAGGTAAGCGTTTTGCACTTCCGAATAGCGAAATTATGATACATCAACCGTTGATTTCAGGTGGTCTGACTGGACAAGCAACAGATATAAAAATCAGAGCCGACCATTTAATGAGAACTAAGCAAAGATTGAACAAGATATTATCCGAAAACACAGGAAAAGCCATTGAGATTGTTGAGGCAGATACAGAGCGTGACAACTTCATGTCAGCTGAAGAGGCAATGGCATATGGGCTTGTAGATAAGGTTATTACAAAAAGATAGGTTGGTGCTTAATGGCAGATAAAGGATTTAGAAAATGTAATTTTTGCGGTAAGGGTGAAAGCAAGGTTCAAAGTATGTTTTCTGCAGGTGATACTAATATTTGTGATGAGTGCGTTTGCTACTGCTATGAGCTGATTTCAGGGCCTTTATCGGTGAAAAGGAAGTCAAAAACTGGTGATAGTAATTTTGGCAATAAGACTGAGGAGATAAATCTTCTAAAGCCTGCTGAAATTAAAGAGGTTCTTGATGAATATGTAATCGGTCAGGACTCAGCTAAAATAGCATTGGCTGTTTCCGTTTATAATCATTATAAGAGGATTTTAAGTCAGGATGATGGCGAAGATGTTGAATTACAGAAAAGTAATGTTTTACTTTTAGGTCCTACTGGAGTTGGTAAAACCTTTCTAGCACAAAGTCTTGCTAAAATACTTGATGTACCGTTTGCTATTGCCGATGCTACGACTATCACAGAGGCTGGATATGTCGGTGATGACGTTGAGAATGTGTTGCTACGTCTTGTTCAGGCAGCTAATTTTGATGTTGATGCAGCAGAAAAGGGCATAATTTATATTGATGAAATTGATAAGATTGCTAGAAAATCAGAAAACACATCGTTGACTCGTGATGTGAGTGGTGAGGGAGTTCAGCAGTCACTTTTGAAAATTATTGAGGGTACGGTTTCAAATGTGCCTCCTCAAGGTGGAAGAAAGCACCCAAATCAGGAGTTTATTCACATTAACACAAAGAATATTTTATTCATTTGTGGTGGTGCTTTTGATGGCTTGGAAAAGTCAATTGTTAAGCGAATACATTCCTCAGCAATTGGGTTTGGTGCTGATGTAGCTACGAAAAAGGAACAAATGCATAATGTATTCAGAAAAGCTGTGCCACAGGATTTGGTGAAGTTTGGGCTTGTGCCTGAATTGGTAGGAAGATTGCCAATAATGGCTGTTTTAGATGAGTTGGATGAAGGTGCTTTGATAAAGATTTTGACAGAGCCTAAAAATGCTCTTATAAAGCAGTATAAAAAGTTATTCTCTTTTGATAATATCGAACTTATTATTGATGATGATGCCTTGATTGAAATCGCAAAAAAAGCTATTTTACAAAAAACTGGTGCAAGAGGATTGCGTACAATACTAGAAGAAATCCTCATGGATGTGATGTTTGACGCTCCGTCTGATGAAAATATAAAGTCCGTAACAATTACAGCAGATAGCGTTTTGAATAAAGCTAAACCAGTAATTACTCGTAAAAAAAAGCGTGTTGCTAGAAGTAGTTAGCAAATTAATCCCCATGAGTAACTTCTCATGGGGATTTTTAAGATGTATTTTTGGTACTTGCAAAATATATAAAATTAAGATATAATGTATATGCAACTATAAAATATGTTGAAATTGATAATGTTTTGTCGTAAGAGACTGCATTTATTCTGATAATTGAATTAGATTTACAGTGCAAAAAATGGAGGTAATATGGAAACCAATAAGGAAAGTAAAAGCTTGTTTATGCCCACCATTGCAATGCGTGGTATGGTTATATTTCCTAAAATGGTAATACATTTTGATATAGCAAGGGATATATCAGCAAAGGCTGTTGAAGAGGCAGTTAAAGGAGATCGAAAGATTTTTCTTGTGGCTCAAAGGGATATTTTTGAAGAAAGTCCAAGCAGAGATGATGTCTATGAGGTTGGCGTTGTAGCTGAAATAAGGCAAACATTAAAAACTCCTGATAATATTTTGAGGGTGCTTGTTGAGGGGATATATAAGGCGAAAATCGTAGATTTTGATAATACTGATAAGTATTTGAAAACGCAAATAGAGCAAATTGCAGACAGTGAAAGCACTGATGCTGATGAGATAGAAATACTAGCTGTAACTCGCTCGATAAAGGATGCTTTCGAGGGATATAGTGCATTAATTCCTAGAATGCCAAAAGAGTTAATGGAGTCTGTGATGGTGCAGGACGATCCTAATCAGCTGTTTGAAAACATTGCTTATAATATAAATTTGCATTATACGGACTTGCAGTCATTACTTGAAGAAGATAATATTCTTATAAAATTAAGTATGATTTACGGCTTTCTTGTAAAAGAAGTTGAGGTGCTGGAACTTGAAAATCAAATTCAAGATCAAGTTAAGGAAAATGTTAATAAAGGACAGAGAGAGTACTATTTGCGTGAGCAGATGAGGGTTATTTCATCGCAACTAGGTGAAGATGATGGTGGTGGTGGACAAGATGAACTTTTCGAGTATTTTGAGAAAATTGAGGCAGCTAATCTTTCAGATGAGAATACTAAAAAGCTTATGAAAGAGGCAGAGCGTCTTAATAAGATGCCACCAACATCACAGGAGTCATATGTAATTAGAAATTACTTGGATACTTGCCTTGATTTGCCTTGGAATAAAAGCTCAAGGGCAAGGGTTGATATAAATAAAGCACAAAAGACGCTTGATAAAGACCATTATGGGCTTAAAAAGGTTAAAGAAAGGGTGCTTGAAAGCATTGCTGTTCACGCACTTATGCCAGACGTTACGGGACAGATTATTTGTCTGGTTGGACCACCTGGTGTGGGTAAAACATCAATTGGACGCTCAATTGCAAAATCTTTAGGAAGAAAGTATGCAAGGGTTTCTTTGGGTGGAGTTAAGGACGAATCTGATATTAGAGGGCATAGAAAGACGTATGTAGGGGCTATGCCAGGTAGAATAATTAATGCTATGATTAGTGCTGGAACGAATAATCCTCTTATTTTGCTTGATGAAATTGATAAGATGGGTAATGATTATAAGGGTGACCCAGCTTCTGCTATGCTTGAAGTTTTGGATAGTGAGCAAAACAAGGAGTTTAGGGACCATTACATTGAAATTCCATTTGATTTAAGTAAGACAGTATTTGTAACGACGGCTAATACTACTCAAACAATTCCGTCACCATTGCTTGACAGGATGGAAGTTATTGAGATAACAAGCTATACTAGGGAGGAAAAGTTCCACATTGCTAAAGGCTATCTTGTTCCTAAGCAGATTAAGAAAAATGGCTTAAAAGGAACACAGGTGAAGTTTGATGAGAGTGCAATTTATGCCTTGATAGATTCATATACACGGGAAGCTGGTGTTAGAAATCTTGAGAGAAAAATCGCCTCATTATGTAGAAAAGCAGCTAAGGAAATTGTTTCATTAACTGCTAAAAGAGTGGTCTTTTCAGAGAAAAATATAGAAAAGTTTTTGGGTGGAAAGAAGTACTTACCTGATTTCATGAGCAGAAAAGATGCTGTTGGTGTGGTTAATGGACTAGCATGGACTTCAGTAGGTGGGGTAATTATGCCACTTGAGGTTGTTACATTAAGTGGTAAGGGAACTGTTGAGGTAACGGGTTCACTTGGAGATGTTATGAAGGAAAGTGCAAAGATTGCAGTGAGTTATGTAAGAAGTATTTCCGATAAATATAATATTAATGAAAATTTCTATAAGGAAAAGGACTTGCATATTCATGCACCTGAGGGAGCAGTTCCTAAGGACGGTCCGTCAGCGGGCGTTACGATTGTTACATCTATGGTGTCGGCTTTATCGGGAATTCCTGTGAGAAGTGATGTCGCTATGACGGGAGAAATCACGCTACATGGCAGAGTTTTGCCTATCGGTGGGCTAAGAGAAAAAACTATGGCAGCATATAAAGAGGGGATAAAAACAGTAATTATTCCTGAGGCAAATAAGGG
>CAZSZG010000007.1:1592-4229 GCA_964610805.1 uncultured Oscillospiraceae bacterium | reverse complement strand
AACAGGAAATCATTGGCTAGGGTAAGCTCAGTTCCTGGTAAAACGGCAACGATTAACTTTTATGCATTAGAAAATGTATATTTTGTGGACTTACCAGGATATGGCTATGCAAAGGTTTCAAAAACTGAAAAGCAGCGTTGGTCAAAGCTAATTGAGGGATACCTCAATTCTGAACGTGATATTAGGCTTGTGTTTATGCTTGTAGATATGCGTCATGCACCGTCGGTTGATGATATTAGTATGATAAACTATCTTATTGATGTGGAATTGCCGTTCGTTATCGTGCTGACAAAGGCAGATAAGCTTAATAAAACTCAGAGGACAGAGCGTATGAGCAGTTTTGAAGATGAGATACCTTGTTTTCATGAAATTAATGTTATTCCGTTTTCATCTCAAACCTTTGAGGGCGTTGACGTACTAAGGGATATAGTTGAGGAACTTGCTAGTTATGATGAGGTTGAAAATGATGATAAGATAGAAGAAATAGATGACGATTTTGAGGGCGAAAACTATAATAATGCTGATAGCAACGGTGAAAATTAACATAATATTGTGAAAGGAACTTGAATATGTTTGTATCAGAAAATTTATCGGTAAATGAAAAAGGGCATATGACAATTGGCAATATCGACACAGTTGAACTTGCAAAGGATTTTGGTACTCCTTTGTATGTTATGGACGAAGTGATGATTAAAAAGGCTTGTAGAAGCTTTAAGGATAGTATTGATAAATATTATGATGGCAAGGGTTTAGTTTGCTATGCTAGTAAGGCGTTCAGCTGTCTTCATATGTGCAGAGTGATGAAACTAGAGGGTATGGGGCTTGATGTTGTGTCAATTGGTGAGCTTTACACTGCTATTAAGGTTGGATTTGATACTGAAAAGATTTGTTTTCATGGCAATAATAAAACTGATGAAGAACTTGAATATGCGATTGAATCAAAGGTTGGTAGAATAATTGTTGATAATATTTATGAGTTAGAAAGACTTGATAAAATCGCTAAGGACAAAGGCGTTTCCGTTGGAATAATGTTTAGAATTAAGCCAGGAATTAACGCCCATACTCATGACTTTATAAGAACAGGGCAGATTGATAGTAAGTTTGGATTTGCTTTGGAAACTGGGGAAGCTTTTGAGGCTGTTAAAAAGGCAGTTGCTTGTGAAAATATCCAGTTGAAAGGTCTGCATTGCCATATTGGATCACAGATATTTGATGTTGAGCCGTTTGAACTTGCAGCAGCTGTTATGCTTGATTTTATTGCAAAGATTAAGAATGAACTTAACTATGAGATTGATGAACTCAATCTTGGTGGTGGCTTTGGCATAAAGTATATGGAAAAGGACAAGCCCTCCCCACTTGATACTTATATGGAAAAGGTTTCAAAAGTAATTAAGACGAAAAGCAATGAGTTGAATATTAATCAACCGTTTATTATTATTGAGCCAGGTCGTTCGATTGTAGCATCAGCTGGCATTACCCTTTACACAGTTGGTGGAATCAAGGAAATTCCAAACATTAGGACATATGTTTCCATAGATGGTGGAATGAATGACAACCCAAGATATGCTTTATATCAGGCTGAATATGAGGCTGTTGTAGCAAACAAGGCTAATCTTGAGAGAAATAAAACAGTAACAATTGCTGGGAAATGTTGCGAAAGTGGCGACCTTATCGGTGAGGGCATGAAGATACAAGATGTTGAGGTAGGCGACACTATTGCAGTGCTTGCAACGGGTGCATATAATTACTCTATGTCGTCAAACTACAACAGAATTACAAAGCCTGCTGTCGTTTTTGTAAATGATAATAGGGCTCATGTGGTTGTAAAAAGAGAAACATTAGATGATATTATTAGAAATGATATAGATATTTAGCTAAAACATTTTTAAAAGAATGATAACAAAAAACAGCAACCCAGCCTTATTCGGCTAGAGTTGCTGTTTTAATTTTATTTATATGTTTATGATTTTTACGTTTAAATTTTGACAAATAAGGAGCGAAAAACTCCAAAACTGCACAGTATTTATCTATCAGAATTATTACATAAGTTTCCTTATATTTCGGCATCGACAACGTAAAAGGCCACATATGTTTAAGTATAATGTCCTTTTCAATATGCCCAATATCAAATCTATCCGAGGCATTTTTCAGAGCGATTTGAGGATGTCTTGCAATATGTCGTTTCTCACCAATTTCACGAGTATATTCTTTTCGATTATAGTAGAATAAATCATGTAAAAGCCCTGCCCTTGCAGCTGCTGTTGCGTCAAAATTAAACCTTTTACAGAACAGATAATTATAATACGAAACATTAAGTGAATGTTGAAATCTTGTTGTTGATATATGATGTTGATATTGTTTTAGCTGTTGAATTTCATCGCTAAATATAATGTCTTCTATCGTTTTAAAATATAAATGCTCTTCTAGATTTTTTTTAGAGAATATTGCTTTTAGCATTAACACACCTCATATTTTTAAAAAATAAAAAAATTAAATAAGGATTGTAATTTTTAAATTCGTATATTTATATTATAATAGATATAAATGAACAAACAATGAACAAACTATTAATTTTGCACAATAAGCATAAATTACAAATAAAATTTCCTAAGTCAATTAGATAGTTCTAACAGTAGG
>CAZSZG010000007.1:0-1492 GCA_964610805.1 uncultured Oscillospiraceae bacterium | reverse complement strand
GTAAATTTCATATAGCACGTCAATATAAATACTGCGATAATAGTTCCACCAAGTGTACTTAAACTGAATGGTAAAACAAAGGTAAACAGTGCTACTTCCTTGCTACCAAGAACAAAACTTGCAAGTGGAAAAGCAAGCAACGAGCCTATAATTCCTGTTCCGATTAGCTCACCGAGATAGGCGAGTGGTAGCTTGCCAAAAGTTTTATACATATAGCCACACAGGAACGCTCCACACATACTTCCAGGAAAAGCAAGAATACTGCCTGTTCCAAAAATATTTCGTAAAAGGCTTGTTGAAAACGCCATTCCTAACGCATAAAAAGGTCCTAGACAAACGCCTGCAATTACGTTAATTATATGCTGAACAGGAAAGCATTTTGCGACACCAATTGGCAAACTTAAAGGCGAACAAACAACCCCAACAGCGACTAGCATACCAGCTAGCGTTAATTTTTTTACATTTACTTTCATTTTATTTCCTCCTAAATTAAGCTTTAGGACATAATTTTAAATAAAAAAAGGTGTGCAAATAAAGGCACACCAAAGAATAATACTTCAAATATGTCCCTACGTTGGCATTATCCAAATCAGGTTTTGGGTCGAAATGTCAATTCATTTCCTCTCAGCCTACAAACAGTAAGCTCCCCTTGTTAAATTTAACAATTTAATCATATCATAAAAGAAAAAGAATTGCAAGTGAAATTTTTTTATAACTCTATGGAAAGCGTGCTTGACATTTGTATAATGCTATGATATAATCTAAATGGAAAGCAAACTTTCCTTTAAAGGAGGTATATAGTGAAGAACAAACTAGAAGAATTACGCAAACAGCATGGAATTAATCAAGAGGACTTGGCTGTTGCTCTTGAAGTTTCCCGTCAGACAATAGGCTCGCTTGAAAATGGGCGATATAATCCCTCTATTATGCTTGCTTTCAAAATCGCCCGTTATTTCAATATGCCTATAGAAGAAATTTTTATTTACGAGGAGGAGTAACAATGAAAAAACAACCTAAAACTTACCTTTTTTACTTAGGGTTTATCGTGTTCGTAATTTCAATATTATTAAAAGTTCTTATACCAGATGCAGAAGGGCCACTGGAGGCTTTGCCTTATGTTCTAAGTGGATTCGGTTCGGGAATTATCGGTGTTGGTGTGGTAAGCATTATTAGAATGAAGAAAATTAAACAGAACCCTGAGAAAGCAAAGCTATATGAAATTGCTGAAAAAGATGAGCGAAATATTAAACTAAGAGAGAAAGCAGGCTATGCATCTTGGCATATTACACTTTTTTTATTAGCTATTCTCTCAATGGTTTTTGTTATTTTTGATTATAAAATGGCTTGCTGGCTTACAATAGGAGCGTTGTTCATTCATGTAATTAGTCTTTTCATTTTCATTGCCATCTACGACAAAAAGCTTTAATTAAGCACAAAAAAATCATGCAATTATGACTTTAAGCCATAGTTGCATGATTTTATTTTTATATGG
>CAZSZG010000006.1:22628-41220 GCA_964610805.1 uncultured Oscillospiraceae bacterium | reverse complement strand
TGTTGCAGAATAATGAAGTGTATCGACAGATAGCGATGTCACAATTATCTGAAGAAGAACTTGGAATTGATGTGAAAGGAGCTGAAAACAATGTCTGAAAAAATGCATAAATCACGTTCAAATAAAGGTAAGGGTGGCATGGGTGGTCCAATGGGTGAAATGCCTATCGAGAAAGCTAAGGATTTCAAAGGAACACTATCAAAGCTGATAAATTATATAGGTAGATATAAGTTTTCAGTTTTTGCTGTTATAATTCTTTCAATTGGAAGTACAGTGTTTAATATCGTTGGACCAAAGCAACTAGGTAAAGCTATAAATGAAATTTTTTATGGCTTGCAAGATAAAATTAAGGGTACTGGTGGCATAAATTTTGATGCAATCAAAAAAGTCTTATTAATACTACTGGTTTTATATGCAATTAGCTCATTGCTTTCATTTATACAAGGCTGGGTAATGACAACCGTTTCACAAAAAGTGTGTTATAGGCTAAGGAAAGAGCTTTCAAAGAAGATAAACCGTTTGCCAATGAGTTATTTTGATAAGAATACACATGGTGAAGTGCTATCAAGAATTACAAATGATGTAGATACGCTTAATCAGAGCCTTAATCAAAGCATAACACAACTTATAACTTCAGTTACTACAATTATTGGTGTATTGATAATGATGTTAAGTATTAACGTTCCAATGACTCTTATTGCGTTGTTGATTTTGCCAATATCAGCAGTGCTTATGATATTTGTCGTAAAGAAGTCACAAAAATATTTTAAAGACCAACAGGAGTATCTTGGCCATGTAAATGGTCAGGTTGAGGAAGTATTTGGTGGACACAATGTAATTAAAGCTTTTAACAAAGAAGAATCAACAATTGAGGAATTTGATAAAAACAATAAGGAATTGTATAATTCAGCATGGAAGTCACAATTTTTCTCAGGAATGATGCATCCTATTATGATGTTTGTGGGTAATCTTGGTTATGTTATAGTAGCTATAGTTGGTGGATTGTTTGTTTTAAAAGGCAAAATTAAAGTCGGTGATATACAATCATTTATACAATATGTAAGGAATTTTACACAACCCGTTGCCCAGCTTGCACAGGTTTCCAGTATGCTCCAAAGCACAGCTGCTGCTGCTGAAAGAGTTTTTGAGTTTTTAGCAGAGGATGAGGAAGAGCAGAATGTTCCTGAACAGGCAGTTATAAGGGAGAAAACAGTTGATGAAAATGGTAAGGAAACTTATGTTGAACGAGCTGTTGTTGCAAGTGATATTGTTGGAGATGTAGAATTTAAAAATGTTCATTTTGGATATAATCCAGATAAAATCATTATTAACGACTTTAGTGCAAAGATTACAAAGGGACAAAAAATTGCTATAGTTGGTCCAACTGGTGCTGGAAAAACAACAATGGTAAAGCTTCTTATGAGATTTTATGATGTAACTGATGGAGCAATAAAGCTTGATGGTTATGATATTAGGAATTTTGAAAGAAGTGAGTTTAGAAACGCCTTTGGAATGGTTTTACAGGATACATGGCTTTTCAAAGGTAGCATAATGGAAAATATCAGATATGGTCGATTGGATGCAACTGATGAGGAAGTAATTGCAGCAGCAAAAGCAGCACATGCACATCATTTTATAAAAACACTTCCAGATGGATATAGTATGGAGCTTAATGAGGAAGCTAACAATGTATCACAGGGGCAGAAACAGCTATTGACAATAGCAAGAGCAATTTTAGCAAATAATAAGGTTTTAATTTTGGATGAGGCAACTAGTTCGGTAGATACAAGAACGGAAGTAAGGATACAAAAGGCGATGAATAATCTAATGAGAGGAAGAACAAGCTTTATTATTGCTCATAGATTATCAACTATTAGAGATGCTGATTTAATTTTAGTTATGAAAGATGGAGATATTATTGAACAGGGAAATCATGATGAGTTGATTAAAAAGAATGGATTTTATGCTGATTTGTACAATTCACAATTTGACAAAGCATCATAAGTAAGGTAATTAGTAATGAGGTTGCAAGATTTTGTAACCTCATTATTTTTAATATTTAAGATGTTTTATAACTGATTAGATATTAATTTCACATATGATAGCTTATTTTATAAAAAGTTTACAAGTATTTTGATAAATTAATTGAAAATTAGAAGATAATATGGTAAAATATTAGTATATTGATTAGAGGAGGGTGAACAATGTCAACAGTATTAGAGGTAAAGGGTTTAAGTAAACAATACTCAAAGGTTCTTGCTGCAGATGACGTTTCATTTAACATTGATGAAGGTGAAATATTCGCATTAATAGGTCCTAATGGTGCAGGCAAGACTACAACAATAAGAATGATTTCTACACTTATAAAACCAACTTCAGGTGACGCTATCGTTGGAGGATATAGCATTACAGATAAACCCGAAAAGGTGAGAGAATGTATTACTTATCTTCCAGATGAGGCAGGAGCATATAAGACCATGACAGGTCGCAAGTACCTAAAGTTCATGGCTGGTATTTTTACGACTGATAAAGAAAAAGCTGAAACGTATGTTAAGCGTGCTGAGGAAATGTGTGGTTTAGGGGATAGACTTGATGAGAAAATTGCTAGTTATAGTAGGGGAATGATAAGAAAATTATTATTATCAAGAGCAGTTATGACATATCCTAAGCTTGCAATTCTTGATGAGCCGACAAGTGGACTTGATGTAATAAATGCACTTGAAATCAGAAAAATTATAAAAGACTTGGCTAGTAAAGGAATGTCATTTTTAATAAGTTCCCATAATATGCTTGAAATAGAATTTGTTTCTGACAGGGTGGGCATAATATCTAAAGGAAAGCTTATGGTGGTTGGCAAAACAGAAGAATTGAAGCAGAGGTATAATGTGGCAAACCTTGAAGAAGTATTTGAGAGGGTGGTGTTGGAACATGAAGTTTTTTAATTTATTGAAGAAAGAATTGCGTGAGCTAATAAATGCACAAATGATTATTGGGCTTGTTGTTTCAATGTCGTTATTGGTGATAATCGGTGGCGTTATGGGCGATGCGATTGAGGATGCTGTTTCAAATAGTGGAGATGTATATATAAGCAATCAAGATAATACTGAATTTACTGAAAGCATTATAGCAGACCTAACGGAAATGGGCTATAATGTTAAGGAAAAGGAAGTAACTAAAGAGGATAGCGTAGAAATTCTTGAGGAATTGGATGTTGATAGCCTTATAATTATTCCAGAAGGGTTTACAAATGGAATACTTGAGGATAGAAAAGCCTCAGATATTGAATACATTAGCAGAATTAAAAGCACCTCTGCAATGGCAAGCTTAGGGGATGCGAATGCCTCAGCTATTGAGAGTATAAAGTCGATAATATCAAATTTACTTATGCAAGAGGGATATAAGCTAAGCGAGGATGACATTAGTGTTATAGAAAACCCTGTTAATCTAAAGGAAGTAACTGTGGTTGATAAAAAGTCTTCACCTGTTAGTGCTAGTGTTATTATTAGCATGGCTTCTACACAGGGGATGATTGTTCCAATTGTTATTTTTATGTTGGTAATGTTTACATCACAGATGATAATTTCTGCAATTTCGACTGAGAAAATAGATAAAACGCTTGAAACATTATTATCAGCACCAGTTTCAAGGCTATCAGTTTTAGGTGCGAAAATGCTAGGAGCAGCGATAGTTGCACTAATTAACGCAGTTGCTTATATGATTGCATTTAGCAGTTACATGAACGGAATGTTGGGCAGTGCGACGGATACTGGTTCAGTTGTTAGTGAGGCTTTGACAATGTCAGATATTCTTAAGGAATTAGGATTGAAGTTGACGATGGGTGGATATTTCTTACTAGGCTTGCAGATGTTTATGACAATAATGATAGCACTTTCTGTATCGTTAATTTTAGGTGCAATGGCTACTGATGCAAAATCTGCACAGACACTTATAATGCCGATTATGGTTTCTGCAATGGTACCATATTTAATCTCAATGTTTATGGATATAAACACTATGCCAACTATTATAAGAACATTTATATGGGCAATACCATTTACACATACTTTTACAGCAATAAATAATATAATGTTTGGCAACTGGACAGTGTTCTGGGGTGGCCTTGCATATCAATTTGTGTTCTTTATAGTATGTATGTACTTCGCTTTAAAGCTGTTTACATCTGATAAAATCTTTACAATTTCACTTAATTTTGGTCAAAAGATGAAATTGAAAAAAGCTAGAAAAAGATAATTATATTTGCAAAGAGACATCTCCTACTGTTATGATGTGTAAAATAACAACTAAATTCGTAAATAGCAATGGAGGTGTCGTCATTGTTTTTTAATAAATATAAATTAATATCTCATAGAGGGTTACACTCTCAAAATCTTAATATTCCTGAAAACTCAATGCCTGCTTTCTCAAGAAGTATATTGCATAATTTTGCAATAGAGTTGGATATACGAATGAGTTCTGATGGAGAAATTGTTGTGTTTCATGATGAAAGCTTAGAGAGAATGACAGGGACAAAAGGACGGGTATCGGATTTTACTCTAGCTGAATTAAAAAAGCTAGTGCTAAATAATACTGATTATAGAATACCAACATTGTCTGAAGTATTAAGGCTTGTTAACGGTAAAGTTCCAATTTTAATTGAGCTGAAAAATGATGGATTTGTAGGAAAAATGGAAAAGAAACTTGTTCAAATGTTAAAGAAATACAAGGGCGAGTATGCTATTCAATCTTTTAATCCTCTTGTATTGCTGTGGTTTAGGCTTAATGCACCACATATTAAAAGGGGACAGCTTGCAAGTGGAGGTAATACTTTTTTATTTAGAAAAATGGCTTTTAATTCTATAACCAAGCCTGATTTTGTTTCATATAGATATAGCGATATTAACTTTGATTTGTATAGGAGAGCTAAAAAGGCAAACATTCCAATTATATGTTGGACAATTAGAACGATTAAGGATTTAAATTATATGAAAGCATATTGCAAGGCTTTTATTTTTGAGGGTATTGATGTGTTTATTAAATAAAATATATAATGGAGTTTTAATATGAAGTTTAAATATAGTAAAATATCATCAATTTTCTTGGTGTTATTATATATTGTTGCAACAGTTTTAACATTAAACGGTGTAATGGGCTTTTATACGCTAACAGCATATTTTACTATACTAGCTGTTTTATACGTTATTATATCTTTAATTTTACAGAGAAAAAATATATTTACCAGAAAAGTAACATCATTACTAATTAAATACATGATTACAGTTATATGTATATCTGCTATACTTTTGTTCAATAATATGAGTAATATAAAGTTTTACTTGGCTGTTCATGTATTTTTTGTGATATTTTTTGCACTTAGGTTTAAAGGCTTGAATAAAGTCATTAATTCTCAACCTGAAAAAGAGGTTACATGGGCTGACATCAATATAAGTTTGCAACATATAAATAAGCTTATCGAGAAGCTACCAGGAGTAATTTTAGATAATATTAGTCAGGATATTCAAATTTTAAATGAGGTAATAAGTGAATCTCCTATTGAATCAAATAAAGAAGTGCATTTAACAGAAAAAAAGATAAGTGACGGAATTTTAGCATTAGATGACCTTATTCAGCTTATGCTTGATACTAATAGGTTTGAGTATTCAATTGTAACAAATAAGGTTTCACGGATTAAAAGGCTTGTACAGGAAAGGGCTGATATTTTAGCTAAATCCGATTCATAAAAAGGACAATATAAAAAATAGGAGTAATTATAAATGGCGAAGAAAAGTTTTAGATTTTATTCAACAGTAATTCTAGTCAAAACTATGATTAAAATTATGAGAATTCTGAAAAGGAACGCTACTAATTTTCCAGGTGTAGTGGCGTTAAAATTATGCCCTGATATACTTGAACAACTAGAAAAACCTAAAACAATTATTGCAATAACTGGTACAAATGGTAAAACAACAGTATCAAATATGATTGTAGACGCTTTGCAATATAATGGATATAGTTTTATAAATAATCGCTTTGGTGGTAACATAGAAACTGGAATAATTTCTACATTATTAGATAAAAGCACCTTATTAGGCAAAACTAAATATGATATGGCAGTTCTTGAGGTTGATGAAAGAAGCTCAAACAGAATCTATCCCTACATTAAGCCTGATTTTTTAGTTTGCACCAATTTATCAAGGGATTCATTTAAGAGGAACGCACATACTGAGTTTATTGCTGATATTTTAAATAAGTATATACCTAAGGAAACTAAGTTGATTTTAAACGGTGATGACCTAATCAGCTCTCATATTGCACCTGAGAATGATAGAGTATGTTTTGGTGTAAGATGGGAAGATGGAGAACCATCAGTTACTGATAATATAATTAAGGATATAGTTATGTGTCCTGTTTGCGATTCACCATTAGAATATGACTTTGTGAGATATAATCATATTGGACGTGCAAAATGTGTAAAATGTGATTTTGGTACTTTGCCAATTGACTATGATGTGGTTAAAAGAGATTATTTGAACAAAAACTTACAGATTAAAACTCCTAATGGTGATGAGGAGTACAGGCTAGTAGGGGATAATATAACAGATTCATATAATATGGCAGCAGCAATTGCGTTATTGCGTGAGTTTGGACTTGATAAAGAACAGGTAAATAATGCATTTGAAAGCGTTAAAATAGTTGAAACTAGATTTAATTCTGAAGAGATTAATGGAAAACAGCTTATTATAAATCTTGCTAAAGGTCAAAATCCAATTGCTTGCTCAAGAGCTTGTGATTTTGTGCGTACACATGATGGAAAAAAGGCAGTTATAATGATTCTTGAGGATTTTTATGATGCTAAACGCTCAACTGAAAACATTGCTTGGATACATGAAACTGACTTTGAATTTCTTAATCAAGATGATATAAATCAGATTATTGTTGGTGGTAAGCGTTCTAGTGATTATATGGTAAGGCTACTTATGGCTGGGATTCCTAAGGATAAGATTAAATGCTGTGCTTCCGAAACAGATACCCCTAGTTTTCTTGATGTAGATTCAGTTGATAAGGTTTTTATTCTTTATGATTTATTTAATGTAACTTCGCTTAATAGCATTAAAGAACAAGTTAAGAATAAGCTAATGAGTGGAGGGAATATATCATGAAAATAGAGATTCTTTTTCCTGAGTTCTGCAATTTATTTGGGGATATTGGAAACATTAAATATTTAAAAGAGTGTTTACCCGATGAAGAATTTATTGAAACCTCATTTCTATCTGAGCCAGCTTTTGTTTCTGAGGATGTAAACTTTATATATATGGGAGCTATGACTGAACGAATACAAGAAAAGGTTATAGCAAAGTTTATGCCATATAAGCAGAGGATTGAGGATTTAATTGAAAAGGGAACTGTTTTCTTATTCACTGGAAATGCAATTGAGGTTTTAGGTAGTTATATTGAAGATGAGGATAGGCGAATTGATTGTTTAAATTTATTTGATTTTTATGCAAAGCGTAATATGATGTCAAGATATAGTGGTTTAGTTTTCGGAAAGTTTAATGATATTGACATTGTTGGCTTTAAGGCACAATTTACAATGGCGTATGGTAATAATGAAAGCTCTTATTTTATTAAAACAAGTAGAGGAATTGGTTTTAATGAAAAAAGCAATTTTGAGGGAATAGTTAAGAATAATTTTTTTGGGACATACTTGATTGGCCCGATACTTGTACTAAATCCACTTTTCACAAAATATCTATTTGAGAAGATGGGGATAGAATCTCCTAAAATAGCGTTTGAAGACGAAGTAATGGAGGCATATTACAAAAGATTAGAAGATTTTAAAAATCCAAAGGTTGAAATACATTAAACATGAAATCCGTAAAGAAGTAACTTCTTTACGGATTTTTTAACAAACTATTAACATAAAATCACATTATGTAGTAAACTGTGACGTTACATTTATGTAATTATATGATAAAATTAATAAAGATAGAGAGAAAAAGCAAATAAAAAATTAGCACAAAAGAAAGGAAGCAAGAAATGAGAGTATTAACAAAAGGAATTAACGAAATCAAGGAGGTAAACAGAACAGTTTATGTAGAGGTACTTGGTAATAACATGATTACCTATAGAATTACCGAAAGCATTATTCTGATTGAAGATGAGGAAAAGCATACATATGGAGTAGAAATTGAGAGTAATTTTGGTGATAAAAGTGTTAAGGAATCAATTAATGATTTTTCACCCAGTTTATCAGAGGTGGTTGAGTTTACGGAAAAATTGATAAGGAATACAGTTTTACCAACATCACTTTACGACATTGCTTTAGATTATCTTGGAACTTGTATATAAAATTAAGGATATATAATAAAATACAAAAATGGTTGTGAAATTTTCTTCACAACCATTTTTCTTTATGCACCAAGAACAATCTTGCTAATTTTCTTTAAATCATAGCTATCAATAACATTATCGGAGTTGAAATCAGCATTAGCTATGGAGAATGCTGTGGAGTCTGCCTTGTTTAGTATATATCTTTTAGTCAAAGCAACATCAAGTGAATTTACTTTTCCGTCTGAATTAACATCACCATTAGCAGTTGTAGGAGTAGTATTATAATGCTCTGACAGGCTAATACCATTGATTCCAAGTGGTGTTTGATGGTCAAGACCTATAAATTTACCGTCATCATTTTGCCATAATGCTGGTTTAAGAAGTGCATATTTTTCTTCATCCCATTTAGAGAAATTATCATAAACTAATCCACCAGTATCGCCAGAGTTTTCATTAAAGCACCAAAAGGTATGATGGATTTTTTCTTCAATTAAATAATCACGAAGTAAAACCATCCATTTTTCGTTATCTCCGCCATCCATAAAGCCACCCCATTCACCTATGAGCAGTGGAGCAATTCCTTCCTCATGCAAGTATGCCCAGTTATCATACCAGCAATCTTCCATCAAGGTTTCTTGCGTAAATCCCTCATAAAACCAAGTTTGTTCAAAAACTAGAGGACCATAATCGTGAGGGGAGTAGACTAATTGGTTTTGATGTTCGCCTAAATCAATCGGATATTCTCTTGCCCCACGCAGATTTCCACCCCACCAAGTAGAATGATAAAAGGTAGTGTTTGTTGTCCATTCAATTCTAGGAGCAGTCCAATCATAGCCTTCCTTAGGATAAACTTCAGTTCCCTCAACCATAATCAACAGATTTGGATTTATAGCAAGAATTTTCTTACCAGCAGTTTCAGCAACATGCTTCCAGTTGTTATAGTCAGTAGAATCATCCCATTTAGCCATATCATTTGGAGTATCAGCAGTTCCGTGAGGCTCATTTTTTATATCAATTGCTAGAATGGTATCATCGTCTTTCCAGTAATCAGTAAACCATTCTAGCGATTCATACATCATTTCTGTGGTGTAGACATCAGTATACCATAAATTAAAAACATGACCAGCCGAATGAGTTTCAGCACTATGAATATCAATCATTATCTTTATTCCATATTGTTTACACCACTCTACAGCCTGTTCAAAAAGTTGCTTACTATTCATGCCATCAAGTTCAGGGTTTGTAAATTCATTAACTTTAGGGGGAGCAGGGTCAGGATCATCATTTTGCCATTGATTAAGTATTTGCGTTGAAACAGGCACACGCAAAAAGTTCAAGCCACGATCAGCAATTGACTTGATAGCGTCATGCATATTACACGACCAAACGCCATCAAAAACTCCACTTCCAACATTAAAACCAAACCAGTTACAGCCAGTAATCCACACTTCATTTCCATACATATCCATAACTTTGTTTCCCTCAACATGAAGCCAATCATCATTAGTTGAGTTAACAACAGCAGAAACCTTAGTATTCGTGGATGTGTTTATGGAAAAACTGAGAGATGCCATAATTGCTGCTGATACAGCAATAGAAGTAATCTTTTTTATAATGCTCATAAGTCTGTCCTCATCCTTTCAAAATAAACCCCGAATATCATAATTAAACGGTATGTTTTACTCGGTCACGAACTTCAGCTTTTTTAGCATCATTGAACCTGTCAACAGTGCCAACTAAATATCCTGTAATTCGTCTTATACGCTGGAAAGGGATATCCTGAAAGTAATATTTCACATTAACGAAATCCCCATCTAATTCAACATCCATAGCATCAATTGACTTATTAGGGTACTTATCCCTTCCGTTTGTTATGTAAGCCTCAATTTCCTTTTCGGCTAATTCACCGTTAATTACGTTTACCTTTACCATAATTATACCTCCTATTTTAATTTTATTCAAGTAGCACATATTGTGACTGTATATTATTATAACACAACATAATGTGTTTGACAAGTCTTTTTTTAAAAATAATAAAAAATACAGGAAATAATATTTCACCATTATTTCCTGTATTCTATTAAGCTTTTTATTTGATTATTAGAATCTAAAATCTCTTTCTCCAGCCTTAATTAAATCAAGATATTCATCAAATTTATCACGAGCCTTAGGTTCAGCAATATTTTTTCTTTCTTTTTCAATAACATTAAAGGTTAGTTCCTTAAACTCATCATCGCCATAATCAAGAGCATATTCGGTTAGAGTAAGCATCGCATTGGGTAGGCAGCAGTTGGAAA
Organism: uncultured Oscillospiraceae bacterium; assembly: GCA_964610805.1. GTDB lineage: Bacteria > Bacillota > Clostridia > Oscillospirales > Ruminococcaceae > JAAYPV01. The sequence goes on along the minus strand of CAZSZG010000006.1, from coordinate 30,595 downwards.
TATTACCCGATTTAGCTAACTGCATAAACCTATCACCAGTTCTGCCCTCACGATAACAAGCAGTACAAAAACTTGGGATAAAGCCATTTTTAAGAAGTGTTTTTGCTACATCAGCCTGTGAACGCTCATCTGAAACCTTAAACTGTGTAGTATCCTCCTGACATCCACAAGAATCGCATTGACTTTCTGCATATCCACCAACACCAGTACATGAGCCACCACTTGCTTGAGAAATTCCGAGTGAAATAATCTCATCTCTAAAGCCTTGCTCCTCACGAGTGGAGATAATCATTCCTGTATACGGAACAGCAAGTCTTAGAACTCCGATAATTGTTTTAAATTGCTCATCAGTAACAATATGTGGGTATTGCTTTAGTTCAACACCCTCAGCAGCTCTCAATCTTGGAACTGAGATAGTATGAGGTCCAACGCCAAAGCTATCTTCAAGGTGAAGTACATGAAGCATTGTTGCGATTACCTCATATTTATACTCATAAAGTCCGTATAAAACGCCAATCCCAACATCATCAATTCCACCCTCCATAGCTCTATCATGAGCAGTAGTATGATAATCATAATTGCTTTTTGGACCAGAAGGGTGAATTCTCTCATAGGTTGGTTTATGATATGTTTCTTGGAAAAGAATATAGGTACCGATACCAGCCTCTTTAAGTTTTTTATAATTTTCAACAGTGGTAGATGCAATATTTACATTAATTCTTCTAATTTCACCATTTCCACTTTTGGTATCATAAATAGTTTTCATACATTCTGTTATGTATTCAATAGGGCAGTTTTTATCATCTTCTCCAGCTTCAAGTGCAATACGCTTATGACCCATTTCAGCTAGAGCCTTAGTCTCTGTAACAACTTGTTCCTGTGAAAGTTTTTTTCTAGTAATATTAGAACCAGTATGGTATCCACAATATTCACAACCATTAATGCAATAGTTCGACACATAAAGTGGTGCGAACATTACAATTCTTCTGCCATAAATATCCTCTTTGATTTTTCTTGCAAGTGAAAAAACACGTTCTCTTAGTTCTGAATGTTCACTATCTTCACAAGCGTGAATAAGGACTGAAACCTCCATGTGATTTAACCCCTTGAGTGTTTCAGCTTTTTCAAGAATACTAAGAACTAAATCTTTGTTATTTCGGTTATCCTCACCATATTTTAAGGCTTTAATTATTTCGTCATGGTTAATAAATTCCTCAGCTTTTTTTGATTTACTATTAAACATATATTCGCTTTCTTATAAAACGAAAGCGTCCCTCCAATCATAATAAATTAGTGTTTAGAAATGGCAGCTTTTACTGAAATACCTTTTATTTGTCCCAATTTACCTGTTAAGCTACTTATTTCGTCAATTGTTGCATTAACAACAATTGAAATAACAGAAATATTTCGCTCCTTGTAAGGCAAACCCATTCTGCCAATAATGATTTTATTGTACTCATGTAAAATTGAATTTACTTTTTCCGACTTATCCGTTTCATCTAAAACAATACCAATAACAGCAATTTTCTGTTCCATAAACACCTCACAAATAAAAATCCGATTGCATAAAATTATACAATCGGATACAGCTAACATATTATATTAAAATAAAGTTAGTTGTCATCCAATTGCCAAGAATAATCTCTGCAATTCGATAAACATACAATTGATTAATCAACGAAAGAATAAATCCTTACATTCATAATGCCTATACCAATAATAAACTAATTTTAGAAAAAAGTCAAGTAGGAATGCAAAAAATGTAGTAAATAGTTTTATAAAAGATTTAAACCATATTTCATATACAACTTTTTGAACCAAGATTGATTATTATAAACATCATAAACCATCCTCTTTGTAATTGAAAGTATGAACTTGACTTCATCCAGAGTGCTTATATGCTCACTTAATCCTGCCTTAAGAACATATTCAACAATGGTATGCATTTCACCCTTTTGTAAAAGCGATGAATTTTCTTCAACATAATCAGCAAACTCAAAGTACTGCATATTAGAGTTTTCAACACCAGTAAAATAAAGCAACTGCGTTATATACGAATATAAGTTTATAATATTTGAATTTTTGTCATCACTCTCGAAACCTTGTCGCATTTTAGAAAGCATAAACTTTCTTTTCATTATAATAAAAACTATACTTAATATTATAAGAACAATTATAGAAATTATAGTAATAGTTATTGAGCCTTTAAATGTGTTTTCTTTTGGTACAACGGATGCACTCTCAACACTTGAAGTTGATGGTTGCTCAGTTACTGATGTAGTAGGCTTAGTCGTAGGTTTAGTTGTTGCTGGCGTTGTCTTAGCTTCAGTTTCCTTAGGAGCGTTTGTTTCCTTTGGCTTTTTAGTCTCCTTTTTTTCTTCTTCTGGCACTTCGCCATCAGCGTATCCAGGAGTAAATTCATAAGGCACCCAACCTGTCCCATCAAGATAAACCTCTACCCATGCGTGTGCATATCTATCTTTAACATTAATTTTATATGTGGAATCTTCAGTTGTATTTGATGAATTAAACTCTGATTTTGGCACAACATAACCAGTTACATATCTTGTAGGAATTCCAGCCATTCTTGAAAGCACAGCACCTGCTGAAGCAAAATGTGTGCAATACCCCTCGTTGTTTTCCAACAAAAAGAAGTTAACAAAATCTCTGTTTTTTGGAGTCTTACCAGGCGATAAACTATATTTCGCATCTTCTGCTAAAGCTACTTGTATTTTAGAAAGAGCAACATATTGAGAGTTACTATTTTCAAAAATATTGGAATAATGCTCACGAAGCTCATCCATGCTTTTATTATCAGGCAGTGAAGTATAATTATCATAAACAAAATCACGATAAGAGTTCTCAATAACATTCATATTATAGGAAGTGTCATACTGGTAATAATTATTGAAATTATCAATAGTTCCATATGAACCTTTCATATTTTTGAATGTAAAAGTGTACTCTTGCTTATCTTCCAAAGCGACCGTAGTATCATTTATATAAGTGAACTCATCATTTTTATTAAGTGCATAATATGGAACATAATTTGTTTCATGTCGCTTGTAGTTTGGAGTAATTTTTATGTAATTTGTGTAAAATGGATTCACAAACTCAGCTCTATTGTATAATAAAAAATCCTGAGGATAAACTCCATACTTATCCATTTCATCAAAAAGTGATGAATTTTTTTCATAGAGTCTATTAGAAATAGCGTCCCAACTGTTCCCAGTGTAAACAGCCCCAACATAGCTTTTTAGGTATAAAGTTTCATATGGATTTGAAGAAACCTCAACAACTAAATCCGTTATATTTTTATATTTAAGGGAGCTATGCTGACCAAGTTTACCATTATTAGAACCACCTGTTGAGCTGTTTGAAAACGACAACTTGATTCTTTCAATACTACCTTGAATATCATCAAAAGAGAACTCCTCAACAGCAGTTTTAACATTTGAACGGAAATCATCAATTGACTGAGGACGTTCATAATTCATGACACTTATCATAATATTTGTAATAATCAGAATAGAAAGAGCGATTGCAACAGCCCACATTGAACTAAGCCAGCTGACCTTAAACTTTATATTAGGCTTGGAGAAAAAATTATTCCCTTTTCTAAGAAAATTAGCATCAGTTTTATTTGCGTGTTCACTATAACTGGAATTTTGCATGACAAGAATAGAAATCCAGAATGAAATAAGCATAAAAGCAAATATATATTTAGGTGCTAACCCATTAAACAAACCAATTTCTAATAACGGGAATGTAAGCAGAAAGCTTGCTGGAAAGTTGGGTTTTGCAATTACAAAATAGCAAATAAGCATAAACAAAAGAAATGCTGAAAATATGAAAAAGGTGGTAATGCACTCTCTGGTAGACATTTTAACATTAATGCGGTAATATTCTATATCGGAATAGTTTATTCTATTATAAATTCTATTAAATGTTAACTGAAAACCGTTTATGTAAGCATCCCAATGGTTCTTAATTGAAACTATATATATTAAGAGTGCGGGTATTAACGTAAAAATAAATTTCTTTGGCAACATAAAAATGGTTACAAAAAATGTAAAGAACACAACCAAATAAAAAAATAGTTCAGCATCATAAAGCTTAAAGTCAAATAGGCTGATAAAGCTATAAATACTACCAAAGCATCCTAAAAAAGCTGTCACAAAAAGCGACAAGAGTTTAAAAGAATATTTTTGCTTTTTCAAAACAGAAAGTGATATATTGTCTTTTACAATTATACTACTTTTAGGTGGTTGAATAATTTTATTCTTATTAGAGCGTATAAACATATTATTAATTCCTTTTGTGGATTATATAACAAAATCGGCTAGGCATTGCTTTACCTTACCAAGCTTTACATTAAGAGTATCTATATCTGCACACTTACTTAAAGTTGAAATATCACTATCATCTTCAACTAAAATCAACGTCTTTTTCAAGCAATTTTCAATACTAGAAAAAATCTGCATAGAATCAGTATTTGAATATGCCGTCACATGAATTGCATGAGCAAAATGGTAAGTGCTTTCGTAATGGGCATATTTAATCAATGCATGAGGACTAGTGAAATAGGGATTTGTATTAAAAATATCACCGATAAGACTGAATATATCGTCCTCATTACTTATTACATCTATTTCCAGCTTATCAGTTAACTGATTATACCAAACCACTGTGTGAATACCATCATTCTCTATAAGAAAAGTTGAAACTGACAACAGTGTTTCAACGAGAGTATCAAGCACAACAATTGTTTCATCAGATTTATGGCAGTAAAAATCAAAAATAATTACTGTATTATTTGTAATTGGGTGGCTGTATTCCTTAACCATAGGACAATTAGCCTTAGCACTTAATTTCCAATGAATTTTATTGATTTTATCTCCCTCACGATATTCATTGATATTAAAAACTTCAGACGGGTCATCACCACTTTTAGTTTTTGAAAATAAATCACTGTCTTGATTTTCATAAAAGCAACTAGAAAGGTATGCATCAATCGGGTGGCAATCAGGAGTAACAACAATTTTGACAACAGATTGTGCAGGCTTGATTTTAATAGAAAACAGCTTTAGATAATCCTTTATAGTTATATTATCTAATTTAACTTCGATTTTACCACAATATTTTGAAGCAAGCTTAAAGTTAACTTCTTGATGATTTTGTGCTTGAATTGGAACAACAGCAGTAAGCTTATCCGATATATCTTCAAGATTATTTTTATAGCTTATATTTATAATTGCATTTGGAACAGGGAAGTAGCTTTGATTTTCTATAGTAACCTTAATACTTATATCTGAATTTTTACTACAAACCATACTCTTAGCCGAAACTTTAACATCCGACTTATGTTTTACAATAAACAACAAGGCAAGCATAGCAATAGGATAAGTAATAATTATTACAAGAAGTATAAGTGAAAGCAAATCGGTATATAGCACAAAAAAGCATATGAAAGAAAACACAAGAACTGCATAAATAAATATTCGTTTAGCCATGATGACACCTATATACTTATTTCAGGTACAAGTATACTACTGATAATTTCTGAAAGCACAGTTTTAACAGTTACATCATTAATTCTAGCTTTAGAATTAAGCAGTATTCTATGCTCAACAACATCTTTAAATATAAACGATACATCATCAGGAATAACGTAATCACGTCCCCTCATGAACGCAGCAGATTTTGCCATATTAGTTAGTGCCAATGTTCCTCTAGGACTTACCCCAAGCTTAATTAAGGGATGATTTCTTGTTGCCTCAATCAATCTAGCAATATAAAGATATATTTTATCATCAATATAAACACAGTCAGCAATATGTTGCATATAAAGAATATCATCAATAGAAACAACTGAATCTACCTGTGACATGGGGTTATTATTCTGTTTAGATTTAATAATATCAATCTCACTATTTATATCAGGATACCCCATACTAATCCTAATTGCAAATCTGTCAAGCTGAGATTCAGGAAGCATTTGTGTACCGACTGAGCCAATGGGATTTTGTGTTGCTATTACTATAAAAGGATTGGGAAGCTCACGAGTAATGCCATCAACCGTAACCTTGCTTTCCTCCATAACCTCAAGTAAAGCTGATTGTGTTTTACTGGAGGTTCTGTTTATTTCATCAGCTAGAAAAAGATTACACATAACAACACCAGGCTTATAATCAAAGTTTCCAGTTGCTTTATTATATATAGTAAAACCCGTAACATCAGTAGGCAGGACATCGGGAGTGAATTGCATTCTGTTATAGTTTAGCGAAAGTGCCTTAGAAAAAGCAAGTGCAAGCGTGGTCTTGCCTACTCCTGGAATATCTTCAATAAGAATATGCCCTTTGGATATAATGGCGAGCATTGTTTTTGCAATTATTTCATCTTTACCTATAACAACTTTTTTGACTTCACGCATGATACTTCTTACTTTTAATATAGTTGGTTCATTAGCTGTTTTTACATTCCCACTCAAAAAAACACACTTCCTTTATTAATAAATCTTAATCGTATAATTATATCATAATATAGCAATAATTTCAACAACAATGATAAAAAAAATAAGCATTATTCGTATAAATGTGATTTGCAGATAATTTTCCTAAATTAGATTGTTTATTAAATATATGATTGATAGGCAATCTAGAAAGGAATAATTATTTCTAAAAAACAAATTCATGAATATCCCCATTTTATTATTTTTAGAACTTACCGAATATTTTCATTATACTACAAATTAAAACCATTTTCAATAGTTGGAATAAATATTTGGTTGCAGTTACCAAGATTAAATATAAATATTAAATTAATAATTAATTTTTTATATGTAATCATTAGTTAATTTGGTTACCATAGTAGATAATTAAATTTATCTGGTAATGACTTTATGCGAAATATACAATGGAACAATAGCTTTATATACAACTCCTACAAATATAATTAATAATGTATTAAATTTATAAAAAAACTAGAAAAATAAAGATTTTTTTTTATTTTTATGTTATAATGAAATATCATTAGTAAGATGTTTATAATCTTTTTATTATATTTTAGGAGGAATTTCACCAAATGATCAAGAACACCACCATACTTACTAGGATAATAAGCATATTACTTGTTGCAACAATAACGATGTTTATGTTTATTCCTACATTAAAAGCTACAGCAGAGGAATTAGAAAGTTCTACATATAGTGCCACTACATATGACGCTTCAACCAATACTTATAATTACGAGTTCAAAAATATTAATTCAGCAGTATTGGGGCGGGGAAATCAATATTTCAAGTATGATAAAGTCCCAGATAAAAAAATAAATGTATTTGACAGTTGCAAGTCTAAGCTTAATTATTTTAATATACTTAAGACACCTCCAGTAGTCGTTGTTCCTCCAGAGACACCACCAACTCCGTTCATAACTAATGGGATTGATGTTTCAAGGTGGCAAAACACAATTGATTGGGGAAAGGTAAAGGCATCTGGGTTTACGTTTGCCATGATAAGGGCTGGATACGGAAGATTACATGACCAGGAAGATGGTAATTTCAGGGTTAACATAGCCAATGCACAGAGTGCAGGAGTGAATTGTGGTATATATTGGTATAGCTATGCAGTGACACCAGAGGACGCAAGGCTTGAAGCTCAAGTTTGTTTAGATGTAATAAGGGGATATAAGCTTGAGTATCCTGTTATGTTTGATATTGAGGAAAGCAGGCAGAAGGAATTAGGCAAGGAAACAGTATCAAATATAATAGAAGCATTTTGCACAACTGTAGAGGCACAAGGCTATTATGTAGGGATATACAGCTACAAGAACTTTTTAACTGGTTATGTAAGGCAAGATCTTCTTGATAGGTATGATGTTTGGCTCGCTGAATGGTGTGACGTAGCTACATATACGGGTACTTATGGAATTTGGCAATACACATCTAATGGAGTAGTCAATGGAATAGA
>CAZSZG010000006.1:10506-22528 GCA_964610805.1 uncultured Oscillospiraceae bacterium | reverse complement strand
GCTATTGGTGCTGAAAAGTATAATATGCTTAACTGCCTTACTTTTACAACTTTGTCTAAAGAAATATTTTTAGCGAATGGTAATAGAACAGGTGAATATGCTGATGAGATGACAAAAACAGTTTTGATGTATGAGGCAATTAAGGAAGTTAGAGATAATAAATGGCTTGATTTTTATCAAAGGCAGTCGTCTAACACAGCATTTATAGAAAAGATTATACAGGCAGTTTCTGAATTAAGAAAAGCTGGGATAACTCCTGATATGTTAATTGAAAAGACGGCTAATATTAATTTACAGATTAAGGATAAAATTAAAGATATTGCAATGATATATTCAACTTATGATAAAATGCTTACTAGAAATAAGTTAAAGGATAATTTAACGGATATTTCTGAAGCTGCTGCTGTTGCAAATATGAATGATTATTTTAAGGATACTATTTTCTTTATAGATGAGTTTGAAAGCTTTACGGGTGATGAATGTGAAATGCTTGATGTAATAGTGGCTGAATGTGATAAAATATACATTGCATTGCGTACGGATGACGTAACTGCACCTAAGTTTTCACTTTTTGAAACGGTAAATAAAACCTTTGCTACACTGAACTATATTACTAAAAAATATAATAGGGAACAAAATATTCGTGTTTTACAAGAACCGTTTAGGTTTAAAAATGAAGAATTATCGCATATAGAGAGAAATGTTTTGCGTACAAATCGAAAGGTTATGAATTTAGAGTCAAACAACAATGCTGTGAAAATAATTGAATCGAAAAATCTATATCAAGAAGTAGAATTTGTCTGTGCAGAAATAAGAAGGTTAATAATCGAAAATGGCTTTAAATATAGCGATATTGCAATAGTTTCAAGGCAAATTTCAGATTATACTAGTATTTTTGAATCTGCATTTGAGAGGTATGATATTCCATCTTTCATGGATGTAAAAAAATCACTAATGCACACTTCAATTATGGTTTTAATAACAAGTATACTTGAAATTGTAGCAAGTAAAAAACCAGATTCGGAGTTGATTTTTAAGTATGCAAAAACACAACTTATTGGCATAGGTTATCAGAGTATATCTATGCTTGAGAATTATTGCTATAAATGGAATATTGACGGGGAACTATGGCTTAGTGAGTTTAAATTTGATAAAAATGAGGAAATAGAGAAAATTAGAACAGCATTGATGACTCCTATAATTAAGTTTAAAAAGGCTTGCGAAAATGCAACAGGATATCAGATTTGCAAGGCTTTATACACTCTGCTTGAGGAAGTAAATGCTCCTAAAAACATAAGTGGACTAGCGAATAGCTATAAGGAAAGTGGCTACTTAGATATTGCTAAAGAGATAAAAATGCTATGGGGCGACTTAATGGATATGCTGGATGTTTTAGCAAATTTATTAAAGGAGCAGAAGATTGACATAGAAAACTTCAAGAATATTTTTATTGCAATGCTGAAAAACGAAACTTATTCAATGCCACCTCAAAGACTTGATGCTGTTACAGTAGCATCGGCTGAAACAGCACGTTTGAATTCACCAAAGGTAACCTTTGTTGTTGGTGTTAATGATGGTATTTTTCCAAGTGCTGAAAAGTCGAAAGGTCTTATTTCTGATAGCGATAAAGAAGTTTTGTCATTATTAGGTATTCAGCTTTCACGCACAGCTAAGGATATGATATCTGATGAAAGGCTTGTTGTATATAAAACTCTTTCGTCAGCGTCAGAAAAACTATATTTATCCTATTCTCTGACAGATAATACAGGAAGAGGAAAGTATCCATCGTTTATTATTGAGCAAATTGAGGAAATGTTTAAAGGCGATTTAAGGGTATATTCAGATAAAATGGGAGCAGTTTATTATTCATCTACCTTGAAATCAGCCTATTATAACTATGTTCAAGGATATAATAAGTTTGATGAGGAGTATTTGAGCATTAAGCAGATATTGTTGGAAGATGATTTCTATAAAACTAAGTTGGAGTTTCTAGATAAAGCAAGTGAAAATTCTGATTTTAAGGTAACTGAAAAGGAACTTATAAAGGATATTTTCACAGATAAATTGAGAATTTCTGCAACAAGGTTTGAAACATATAATTTATGTCATTTTAAATTCTTCTGTCAGAATGGTTTGAGAATAAAAACAAGGACTAGGAAAGAGATAAACTCACTAGAAAAAGGAAACCTTATACATTATTGCATGGAAAAACTTCTTTCCTCATGTAAATCAAAGGATGAGTTCGATAGCCTGACTAAGCCACAAATTGCACAGCATATAAATAGCTATGCACAGGAATATAAGGACATAGAACTGGGTGGGGATGTAGGTAAACCACAAAGATTTATTGTAAACTTCCAAAAAGCAGTAGATGGAATGGTCGACTTAGTTATACATATTCAAGAGGAGTTTAAGCAATCGAAATTCCGACCTGTAAACTTTGAACTGGAGATTTCAGATAAGCAAGGTAATGCTCCAATTAGGCTTAAAACTAAAAATGGAATTGAAGTTATATTGACTGGAAAAGTTGACAGAGTGGATATGTTTGAGGACAATGGAAAGAGATATATTAGGGTTATTGATTATAAAACTGGAGTCAAGAATTTTTCATTAGATAGCCTTGTATATGGACTAGATATGCAGATGTTGCTTTATCTTTTTGCCTTGACGGAGAAAAAAGGAATGTATGCCGATTCTGTTCCTGCTGGGGTTCTCTATATGCCATCTGGGAATTTGCAATGTGATACTGATAGAGAAGATTCTAAGGATATAGCTGATAGGATAAATTCTCAGTTTAAAATGAAGGGTGTTGTGTTGAAAAACAGGACTGTACTTCAAGCTATGGAGGAAAAGATTGAGGGTATTTATATTCCTGCAAAAATTCTAAAGGATGATTCTGGTGAAGGTGATATATTACTTAACAAAAAACAGTCTACATTTCTAACTGAAAAGCAGTTTAGTAAAATAAAAGAACACGCAAATAAACTTCTGCTGGAGATGGCAGTGGGGCTTTATGACGGAGATATTTCAGCTAATCCACTTGTGGGTGGTAGTAAGAATAGTTGTGATTATTGTGACTATTGGGATATTTGTGGGAACGTACCGAATGTTCGTAGTAGGGAAATGGTTAAAGATGAGGAAGCCTTGAATGAATTGTTGGGAGGTGAGTAGCTATGGCAAGTAATTGGACAGATGAACAGCGAGCTGCTATTGATGCGAGGGGAACTTCAATAATAGTGTCAGCAGCAGCAGGAAGTGGTAAAACTTCAGTTTTAGTAGAACGCTTATTAAGACAGTTATCGGATACAGAAAATAAAGTTTCAGCAGAAAAAATAATTGTCGTAACATTCACGAACGATGCAGCGGCTGAAATGAAAAAGCGTTTAACGATTGGCTTGTCAAGGTTGATAGACGAACAGCCTGATAACCGTTGGCTTTATGAGCAACAAGCAATGCTCCAGTATGCAAAAATCTGCACAATCCATTCATTTTGTTTTGATTTAATTAGGGAAAACATTCAGGAATTAGATATATCCTCAGGGTTCAGGATTATGGAAGAAAATGAACAAGATGTCATAATGAATAGGGCGATTGAAAATGTTCTTGAGAGAGCATATAAGGAACTCTCACTCGAAATGGATAAGCTTTACAATTACTTTTGCATTAAGAGTGATGATAACCTTGTAGAAGTAGCTATTCAGGTTTATAAATGCTTGGATAATGTTCCGTTTTGTGATTTTTGGCTTGATAAGGTAGCTAAATCATACGATGTGAGTGAGTTGTCTGAAAATGTCTATATGAAAAGTTATATGGAACATATTTCAGATGAATTTGACGGAATTTTGAATGATATAAAAGATTTGCTTACACTTTCGTATAGTTTGGATGACGATAGAATTTGTGATTTGTTAAATGATGAAATAAAAATGGTTAAGATTTTATTAGAGCAATGCAAGAAAGAAAAAGTTGTGTTTTCTGATTTACTTGCAGTAATGAATAGCGTTGAATTTGCGAATTTTCCACGAAAAACTAAAACCTCAATTAACATTGCTGATAGAGAATATTTAATGGAACAGCGAAAAGCATATAAAGGGGAGTTATCTGGAATAATCGGTAGATCAAAAGAAATACTATCCCATGCAACAGAGGATTTACAGGCACATGATGAGATAATTAAGGTGTTGAAACATTTAATATCTGAGCTGAAATCAGAAATATGGGCAATGAAGGTTAAGAAAAATGCTATCGGTTTTAATGATGCAGAGCAGTTAGCATTGAAACTTTTGTCTGATGTAAACAGTGATGGGAGCATAAAAAAATCAAAGCTTGCAGAAGAATTATCTGAGTTTTATAAGATAATAATGCTTGATGAGTTTCAGGATTCAAACAATAACCAAGACCTTATATTCAAGCTTTTATCACACAAAGGAACATCAGATAGCAACGGCGATAATGTTTTTCTTGTTGGTGATGTTAAGCAATCAATCTACCGTTTCCGTATGGCTAATCCAAAAATATTTATACAAACAATGAAAAAGTCCATTCCATATAGTGAGGAAACTAAGGGTGGAATATCCTATATAAAACTAAATAAAAACTTTAGAAGTTCTGCTGGAGTAGTGAATTTTGTTAATTATATTTTTGAAAATATTATGTCGCAAGCTGTTGGAGAGATAGATTATGAGGATTCAGAAAGGCTTGTAAAGGGAGCTAGATATCCAGAAAGCATTGCTAACAGTACCCAAGTAGCGATAATTCCAAAGGATAAAAGTGATAAAACTAATTATGAGGCACTTTATGTTGCAGAACAAATTTCAAATATGTTAAAGGATAAATATCCTGTTTGCAATAAGGATGGAGTTTCTGTTCGTCCATGTGAAATGCGTGATTTTTGCATTTTAATTAGGAATAAGAAAAAAGCTATTGAATATGTGCAGGCACTTGAAAAGCATGGCGTTTTTGCATATGCAGAAGAAACAGCAGGCTATCTAAAATCAAGAGAGGTATCAGTTCTGCTTAACTTTTTAAGAGTAATTGACAACCCTTTACTAGATACAGCATTGACATCTGTAATGCTTTCGCAAATGTTTATGATGACTGCTGATGATGTTGCAAAAATAAGATTGGTGGACAGAGAAACAAGTATGTACTCAGCTTTATGTGAGGGAATTGGCGAGAAGTATGACATAGAAATAGGTAGCATTAATGAGCCAATTTTTGATGGGGAGTTATTGATAAAGGCTAGGTATCTTTATGAAACGATAAATGAAATGCGTATGTATTCAATTAGCTATACGCTTGAAGAGTTAATCAGAAAGATATATGACAGCACTGATTTTCTTTCTGTAATGCAGTTATATAGAGATAGTGAAAAAAGAAAAGCTAACCTTAGGGTTCTACTTGAATATGCAAAATCATATGAGCAAAGCACATCGGATACAACATCGGGTGGAGTATCGGGTTTCCTAAGATATATTGATAATATTCAGAGGCTTGGTAGCGATTTCAACAGGGCATCAACAATATCTCCAACTGAAAATGTTGTAATGATAAAGACTATACATAAATCAAAGGGATTGGAATTCCCGTTTGTGTTTTTGGTGGAAACTAATACAAAGTTCAGCAATGCAGATAGGCAAAAACCAGTTCAATTTAGTTTTGAAAGTGGTTTTGGATTTAGGTTGCAGAATAAAGAAGACTTGACGAAATATACAACTTTGCCATATGAGGCGATAAGCAATGCGAATAAGATTAACTCTATAAGTGAGGAAATGCGACTATTATATGTAGCATTGACGAGGGCAAGGGATAGGCTGTTTTTAAGCTTTGAGATTACAGATGATATAAGCAAAAGGGTTAAGACGTTCGCTAATAATATAACGGCAAACAATGGGGTAACAGCAAGGCTTGCAGGGTCTGTAAATTCAATGAGTGACTGGCTTTTAATGTGCTTGATTACCCACAAAAATTCAGATATGCTGAGGGAATTATCAGGAGCAGATAATTGCATGACTATTAATAATGATTGTAGTATAGATTATGTTTGCTATAAACAAGGTGATGATAAAGAGGAAAAATTATTAGAACAAAAGAAAGCCATTGTAAATCCAGAGATAACAGAGAAAATTCGTGATATTATTAGTTTTAAGTACAATTCATCCCAATCAGAGCTTATTGCAAAGCTATCAGTTTCTGAGGTTTCAAAGTTGGGTGAGGAGATTGAATTGACTCTAAAACGTCCTACATTTATATCTGAGTCAACAAAACTTACTCCAACAGAAAAGGGAACTGCACTGCACAGCTTTTTACAATATGCTAATTTCAAAAATGCACAAACAAATGCTGATATGGAAATAGAAAGGCTCGTTTCAACTGGATATTTAACAAAGCAACAGGGTAATGCTATTAATAATGAAATGTTAATGAGCTTTTTTAATTCTGATTTATATAAACGAATTGAAAACGCTAAAGAGGTTATACGGGAAAAAAGCTTTATGATTAAGATTTCTGAACTTAATTTGAGTGATGAATTTGGAAAAAAGTATAAGAATACTGACGGTATGCTACATGGAATAATGGATTTAATTCTTGTGGAGGAAGATGGGCTTATACTTGTCGATTATAAAACAGATTATGTAAAGTCACCACAGGAGCTTATTGATTTATATTCAAAGCAACTTGAACTGTATAAAAAATCATTAGAAGTAATAAGTGGCAATAAAGTCAAGAACACATATATTTATTCTTTTAAGCTTGGTTGTTCTATTGATGTGTTTTAATATCAATATAGATGGCTTTATATTTAACCTCATTAAATGAAAAACACTAAAATATTAAAATCCTAGGACATATAAATATAATATGGCATATTATGTAATGAGTGGAATGCCAATTTTGCGTCCACTTGTCACTAAATTTTATGAGGAGGAGTTTATTATGCCATCAGTGTTTTTAAGTCCATCAACACAGGAATGGAATCCGTATATAATTGGCGGTAATGAGGAAGAGTACATGAATATGATTGCCGACAGGATGGAACCATATCTTCGAGCAAGCGGTATTGATTATGTGAGGAATGATCCGTCAAGGGCTGCGGCAGGAGCGATTGCTGATTCAAATGCTGGAAATTATGATGTCCATTTAGCTTTACATTCAAATGCTGCACCAGAAAGATTGTCAGGTAAATTAAGGGGAATTGATATCTATTATGCTCCTTATGACGGTGATAGTGAGAGATTAGCTAGAATTATTGCAAATAATTTTATGTTAATTTATCCATTACCTGATAAATCGAGAGCAGTTCCAGCGACTAATCTTGGAGAGGTATTAAGAACAAGAGCAGTTGCAAATTTAGCTGAAATTGGCTATCATGATAATGTTGAAGATGCGACTTGGGTAAGCAATAACATAGGTCCAATCGCTAGGAATTTAGTTATGTCATTAACTGACTACTTCGGAATACCTTTTGTTGAGCCAGGAGCAGTCAGAACAGGTGTAGTTGTTACGGATGGTTCAAACTTAAATTTAAGAAGCTATCCATCTACTAGTGGAGCTATTTTAGGTGTAATACCAAATGGGACTAATTTAATAATTCAGGGTGAAACAAATGGTTGGTTTGTCGTAAGTTATAACGGAAAAACAGGTTATTCTAGTGCTGAATTTATTGAAATAGTTTAATGCAACAAAATTAATAGTTCTGCCACAGGTTGGTGGAGTTATAAAGAAGTTTTGATAAAAATTAAGACAATGAGCAACTAAATAAAAATAATAAGGACTGCTGCACTTTTTTAGGTACAGCAGTCCGATTTTAACTATTATCCCGATATTGTGTTTAGTCTTTCTTTGAGAGTTGACTTTTTTGAAATTATTTGATATAATTTAATAGTCATAAAATAGAATATATGGGGGATATTATGGGGCGAGAAAGAGTATTATAGAAAATAAAATCACAAGCAAGGGGTGCGATTATAGCGGGGAGTATATTTTTCATTATATCAGCTTTTCTATTATTTATTTCATTTATAGTGGATGAGGGTATTGAGGTTTTCCTTATTTGCTTTGGGTTTTTGTTTCTTTGTGCATTAGCTTTTTTAATCTTTGGGATTAAGAATTTTGCGCATCCAGAAAAGTCAAGTGAAATTAAAGCTAATCCACGCCTTCTTGAACAGGCAGATGAGCTTTTTTCATACATCAAGTATCAGGATGATTTCATTATTTTATCAGATCGTATTATAGCAAATAAGAAAGATATAATTCGGATGGCTTATCTCGATGAGGTTTATTTAATTTATATAAGTAAATCAAGCCATAACTTTATACCAACATCTAAACTGCTTATTTTTGCAACTGCGACGGGACAGTTTGGTATTAGTGTATATGGTCGCCAAGAAAGAACTATAGAGCAGTTAATTAACAAAATACATCCATTATGCCCAAATACCAGAGTTGGTTATTCTGGTGGGAACTTACAGTACTTAGAATACATGAGGAATATGTATAAACAGGCAAATAAGGATGCTGTTATAACATATAATAGATTCAACTAATTTTGATGATTACTTAGAAATATTTTTATTATTTGTATAGATGATTTTATAGGTGTGGATGGATACTTCAACCTAAATAATCAACTCTCATAAAGATTTGGTAAATGACTAACTGAATAAATATTATGAAAAATAATATAAGATATATAATGCTCCTCATTTTAGCAATGGGGAGCATTGTTGTTTATTAACTTAAACATGGGTTAAGCTAATAAGTTAAGCTTATTTTTTACAATATAAAATAATTCAGGGTTGATTTTCACTGCATCACTTGCTATAAAAACTTATTATATAATTTATAAATAAAATAGACAAAACTACATAATATAAATACTGTATCTTATGTTCAAATAAAAAGGATTGGTGATTATTATACAATTTATAAATGTAATTTTGTCTTCATTGGGTTCAATTGTTGTATTATTTATTCTATCAAAGTTAATAGGCAACAAGCAGATATCCAACATGACTCTATTTGATTATATTAATGGGATTACAATAGGCTCAATAGCTGCCGAAATGGCGACAGCTATTGAGGGCGATTTTCTTTTACCTCTCATAGCTATGGCTATTTATGGATTGGTATCACTTGGGATATCTTATGCAGGAGAGAAATCCATTAAGCTTAGGAGACTTTTTGTAGGTCGTTCTATTATTTTGCTCAATAATGGAAAGCTATACAAAAAAAATCTAACTAAGGCAAGGATGGATGTAAATGAGTTTCAAACACAATGCCGTGTTAATGGTTATTTTAATTTGGCAGATATTAAAACAGCTATAATTGAGCCGAATGGCATGATATCAATATTACCTGTATCCGACAAACGTCCTGTAAATCCATATGATTTGAATTTATCTCCAAGCAAAGAGGAGTTAGTAGTAAATGTGATTATAGATGGGAAAATCATGTATGGTAATCTTAAATATATAGGAAAGGAAGATATTTGGCTTAAAAAACAGTTAAAAGAGCAGTGGAACATAAATACAAATGATGTATTTTTAGCGACTTACGATAATAATAAGCTTGATGTTTATGTAAAGCTTAAAGACAAGCCTAAAAATGACCCTTTTCAGTAATTATGAACTAATTTTTATATCATTTTGTACTTTTAATGGTAGCATAATACTTATATCAAACAAATTACTTGTATAAGTATAATTAAATACTCCGTTATTTTTCTTAACAGTATCTTCTATTAGTGACAGACCATACCCATGAATAGATTTATTTTGCTTTGTAGTTTTAACAATACCATTTTCTACATTTAATACAGTATTAAATTTATTTTTAACTGAAAATACAGCATAGCCTTTATAAACAAATATATGAACATCAATTTCTCTCTCGGATTGTTTTAACTTGAGGGAAGCCTCAATAGAGTTATCAATAATATTTGAGAGTATTGTAGTCATTTCAGAAAAACTTGTGTTTAATTCTGGTATCTTATCCACTTTTAAATTAAGTCTAATGTTGTTGCTCTCACAAATTGTAACCTTGCAGTTTATTATTGCGTCAACTATGCTATTTCCACTTCGACAAACATCACTTCTGGATTGTTCAATATTGGCAGTAAGCTCATTGATATATCCTGTAACCTCATCTGTCTGATTTTGATTAATAAGCATTGAAATGTTTAACAAATTATTTTTCATATCATGCTTTATTTTTTTTATATTATCAATCATAACACTCTGTATTTCAATCTGTTGACAAAGTGTTTTGTTGGTTGTATCAGTAATATAATATTCCTTTTCTTTTTGGAAAAACAAACATATCTGTATGAAGAAATATACAACAAAGCAACTCATAACTAAGAACCCTGATGCAAAAATTAAATAATGAATTAATCCATTATCAAGAGAGAATATACCTGATGATTGCTCCATAAATACCAGAGAGATAAATAGATTAGTAGCCATGATTATATTAAGTAAAACCCAGTACTTTGTTGAAATATTAAAATTCAACGACTTAAACATTTTAGAAATTAGTAAATAAGCAATCAAATTTATAAGCTTTGCAGATATATGTAGCAAAATGGTGTAAAAATTATTTCCTGTTACTATGGCTTGAATTGTCTCTTCAGTTAGCAAGGAAAATATGCAACCAATTATTATATCAATTATAAGAAAAACATATACACTTAACATAGAAAAGAACAGAGTAATATAGATTTTATCTTTATAGCTAAATAAGGCAAATATCGGAGTTATTGCCACCATTAATCCGATTTTAGGCAATAATGTTAAATTATTAGAAAAGAATATAACAAAAGAAAGCAAAACTACGGAGGTTAATATTATTATTTTTTTCTTTACCTTTTCATGCTTTGAGGTTAATACATTATGGAAAAGAAAGTAAATTAGAATACTTTCTATCAAGCAAAAAACATAAGAGAATATAGCATTATTAGTCATAAATAGCCTCCTTATTTACAAAGTCTGTGAGTTTATTAATAACAATTTTTCTTTGTCGTCTACTAAGTGGCAATTTCTGACTATCATCAAGAGTGACATCTATTTCATTTATGGAATAGATATATCTAATATTCACAATACAAGTCCTATGAATTTCAACGAAATTCTTTTCTAAATACTCCTCTTTAAAAGAAACAAAATGCTTTTGTGTCAAAGTATAAGTTTCCCTGTTGGTATGCATATATATAGTCCTGTTTACTGATTCAAAGTACATTATATCAGTAAGAGGTAACCTAATAATGCTTTTCTTTCCGTATTCATTTTCAATTTCAAGTATATGTAACTGTGTTTTTGCAAGAGTTGCATCATTAAGAATCCTCGTTAATTCAGGTTCTAGTAATTGATTTAACATATCTTTAGGAACAAAAGCATCTGCAAAGTATTGAAAAGTATTATAAACTTCATTTTTCATAGAGGAGATAAAAATAAGTTTGAATGATGAATTAAGCTCTCTAAGTTGTTTTGCGGTTTCCTTGCCATTAAGCTTAGGCATATCAATATCTAAAATAATTATATCATAATGAATATTATCCTTTTTTATATTCATTATTAATTCTGAACCAGACATAAAGGGTTGGATATTAGAAGGAATATTTATTTCAAATAAGATTTTACTTATAGCGTCAACAAGGCTCTTAAGAAAAACTTTATCGTCATCACAAACTGCAATTTGTAACATTTATACCTCCTTATTTTTAAAAATAATAATTATAAATTAATTATTTGCATTAATAATTATAGAAACCATTTCTCCAACATTTTTCATAGTAGAAACCTGTTTCATGTTAAATCTCATCTTAAACTTTTTCTCAATAGCACTTATAAGATTAATATGTTCAAGGCTGTCCCAGTCTTCAATATCCACAGCAGATGTTTCGTTATTAATTTCAATTGTATCATCATCAAAAATATCCCTAAATATCACAGTTAATTTATCGTAAACTTCCATTTCATTCATTTATAACTAACTCCTTTTCTGAATTTACAGTAATAACATT
>CAZSZG010000006.1:7745-10406 GCA_964610805.1 uncultured Oscillospiraceae bacterium | reverse complement strand
CTCAATTTTGCCGATAACAACAGATACAATGCCGTTATCCCCAAATTTATCAGTAAGCCTACCATAAAGCTTAACATAATCATCACTTTTATATATTTTTTGGATTTCTCCTTCAGTATATCTTTTTGTAGTAAGATTGAACTGATTGCTTTTGTTAGCAAGCTGAACAATCCTTTCAAGATAAACAGGCTTAAATCCTTCGATAGTAGCAGTCATTTTAAGCCCTAAAAGGTAATCATCGTAGCTTTCAAACTGTTGCTGTTCAATTAGCCTTTGAATATTTGCCTTGTACATATCATTTCTATTTACATCATCATCTGAAAAGGTTGTAACCTCAAAATATCCAGTCCTATCGAGTGCTTTTATATAGCTTTCTACACTTTTAATTTCAGGAGTTGCCACCATAGGCAAGCGAGATTTTACAATTTCCCGTTCAGCAGGATTATCATCAACAAACACAATGCTTTCAGGTAGAATATTCAGCTCACTAGCTATTTTAAGAATATTCTCATCTTTATTATCCCAGTTAGCTTTGATAATAACAAAGTCATCAGCTGTCAAGATAGTATCAGGGTGCTTCAACCCATCGAGAGCATTTTCAATATCATTTTTTGAGCAAACTGTTAGCGTTATGCCGAGCTTTTTAATCTGCTTAATATAGCTTTGAAACTCATAATATGCTTGTGCCACAGGAGTTTCTTGCCCAATTTCCAACCCGTTTTGCCCATCATCGCCAACAACACCACCCCAAAGTGTATTATCTAAATCGAGAGCTAATGCTTTTTTATTTTTACCAAAAATGGATTTAATAATATTTGAAATATTATAAGCAAGTTCAGGAATTGCAGAGAGGCTCAAAGCATATTTATACAAATACCAATGCTGAGCGTCAGACCATTTATCAAGCCCATAGCAAGCTGAAAGATAGTTGATATCATTTATGTAAAAGTTTCCATGATTTTGTGCATACTCAGAAAACTTCATATTTAAGCAATTGGTAAACCAAAGCTTGCCATGAACGTCGCTTGTATCCTTATTTCCAAGCAGTCGATAAGATGGCATTTCAAAATTATTTTGAATAATCGGACAATTGTATTTTTGTGTAAGCGTTTGCCACATTGTTTCAAAATGCAAATACTGTTTTTGTATTTGATATTCAACTGTTTCAGCAGAACTTGTCATATCAAATTCAAATTCAGTAATATTTCTGTTAGTGGTATGAATGAAGATAATATCAGGCTTAAAGTTATCTAATTCTTGATTATTAAACATTGAATCTTGCCAGTATTGACCATATTCGGATTGATAAAATACAGGTTCAATACCATAATTCAGTAGAAACAATTCAAGAATAGTGGCAATATCGTTAGTGGTTGAGCCACCTAATATTGCAATATTCTTTTGAATTCTTTTAGTTTCATCACCCAATAACACCTTTTTAATCTTTTTTCTATTTTTAAGTATTTCTGAACTATCAAATGGATAAACTAGGCTTTCCACGATTATGCACCCCCAAAAAAAATTACTTAGTTCTAATTTGCTCAATATATTTGGAATTTCCACCTGTTGCTGAAAAGGAGTTCATAGCAAATAAAACATCAGTTACACCATGTTCTCTCATAAAATTAATAGAATTAAGGTTGAAATATCGCATATCAATTACATAAATATTCTCAAATGAACCTGTTAAGCATGGAACAATAGCATTGCCATAGCTATCCTTAATTATTGCAAGCGTTCTGCCATTTTTTACATCAGTATTCACATGGACAATAAATTCATCGCTTCCCATAAACGTGCAGTAAAGACTGCTGCCATATGCTTTTATAAGCAATGGACCTTCATGGTCTAAATTAAAGTTTGGATCATAATAAGTTGTAGTGTACTGGTTAGACGGCTTGTAATAGATAAAATCTTCAGGATTGTCTTTAAGAGCAGCAACCTGTGACCAACCATAAAGAGTGCCGACATAGCCAGGTTCAACAACCTTTTCATATGTAGATAAGCCAGCAAACGGAACATTAGCCTTCTTAGCAAATTCCTGAGCAGAATAATATGCCCCAAGAGGTGACCAGTGGTGGTCTGTTCTTGCGTATATATCCTCGTTTTTATGAGGTAAAAGGGCATTATACGCATCAATTTCCACAACACCGTTTAGATACTGTCTTATATTCGCAAGGTTTTCTTCCTCACTACCATACTTTTCCGCATATTTTTGTGGCATATAAAAGGATTGTGCAGTAGGAGCAACCAAAGAATATATATTAACTCCTTCGCCCAAATCAGCTTTATAGGCATTAACAAAGCTAGCGTAATTTTGACCAACAGCAAAACTGCCATAATACACAGGTATACCCCTGTTTTTATAAACAAGTATTCCACCACTTAAAATTCCCTCATCAATATCATCTAATGCATTATCATCAACAGGGACAGTTTCAGCAGGTGTAGGAGTTGCATCCTCCGTTACACTTGTTGTAACATCAGTTGTAGGGGGAGCTGTTACAACAGTAGTTTGCTGAGGGGTTGTTTCAGTATTTTCAGCAGATAAGGAGTCTTTTTTTGAATCCTTTTTCCCACCATTTACATTACCATAAATAATAACACCATCTAATTCAATACCCATACTAGCACGCAAATTTGACGTTATATCTTTATAAA
>CAZSZG010000006.1:0-7645 GCA_964610805.1 uncultured Oscillospiraceae bacterium | reverse complement strand
TTAAGAGCAACTCCTTATTCTAAAATCTAAAGTATAAGAATGGATTATTAGTAGCATCAACAAGCATAATACTGCTTATAAGTAGTAGAGCAACATTCACAACTATCTGCGACATATCTAATACTGCAAGTGTTTTTGTTGATTTCTCCCTAAGCTTTTCCCCAATTTTAGCAATGGGGAAGCATAAGATAATAGCGATTAGAATTAGTATAATATTATTTGCAAATGAGATTTTGGTTATATCATCAATAAAAGTATTTCCATTGATAAAAAATAGATTCTTAAAGAAGTTTGCAAGATTTGCAAAACTTTCAAAATAAAAAATACCAAACCCAATAAAAATAATAAGCTTGCTATATATATGACGAATTACCATAGGAATTTTCTTTATTTTTTTCTTACCAATAATGTTTTCTATAAAGATGAATACACCGAAATACAAGCCCCAAATTATAAAGTTCCAGCTTGCACCATGCCATAATCCAGTACAAAACCATACTAAAAACAGACTTGCATACTTTCTTCTCTTGCCGAAAATGGGCAAGTAAAGCAGATAATCCCTAAAAAATGTTCCTAAAGAAATATGCCATCTTTGCCAGAATTCAGAAATATCTTTACATATAAAGGGATGGTTAAAGTTTTCATCAAAGTGAAATCCAAATATTCGCCCTAAACCTATTGCCATATCTGAATAGCCAGAAAAATCGAAATATACTTGCAACGCAAAAATAATTGCACCATACCAAGTTCCTAAAACGGATAAAGAGGAAATTTCTCCACCAAAAACTGTATTAACGATAAGACTTAAGTTATTGGCAATTATAACCTTTTTAGAAAGTCCAATTATAATTTTAGTAAACCCACTACTTAAATCAGAAATTGTTGTTTTTCTGCTGGTTATCTCCTTTTCAATCGTTGCATACCTTACAATAGGTCCAGCAACAAGTTGTGGAAATAGTGATACATACATTAAGAAATTCAGAAAGCTTTTCTGAACCTTGACTTTGTCCCAATAACAGTCTATCGTATATGAAATTGTTTGGAAAGTATAAAAACTAATACCAATTGGAAGTTTGAAAGAGGGTACAGTGAGATTAAGTGACAGAAGATCATTAATATTTGTGATAAAAAAACCACTATATTTGAATAGGATAAGTATACCTAAATTAATTGTCAGAGAGCTGATAAGAGCTACTTTTGACCAAACCTTACCTCTAAATTTATGTATCAGCAAGCCATGAATATAATCAATTAAAGCACTAAAAACCAGTAAACCAACCCAAATTGGTTCACCCCATGCATAAAAAATCAATGAAAATACAACTAAAATAATATTCCTGTATTCTAGTTTTTTTGTAGACGAATAGCAA
This sequence comes from uncultured Oscillospiraceae bacterium, assembly GCA_964610805.1. GTDB lineage: Bacteria > Bacillota > Clostridia > Oscillospirales > Ruminococcaceae > JAAYPV01. Next base: position 6,275 of record CAZSZG010000006.1, on the reverse strand, counting down.
ATTAAGCAAATTGGTAAGAAAAAGTATAGAAAAAATAAACTTGAAAACGTCATATTATACTCCGATTTATTTATAAAATTATTAATAGTTTTATAAATATTATACTACAAGAAAATCGTAAATACAAGGGTAAATACAATTTTTTGATGAATAATTAATATTTATTAAACAGTGTTGGATAAAATATATTACCCTGTAATTTTAAGTAATATCATAGATTAAACTGGTTGATAAAAAGTTTAGAAATTATTCATATTTATGATATTAAAACTTGATTTTTTATACTTTGTATGGTAAAATTAATTGATTTATTACAAATTATAATATAATCCCTATAATAGAACTTTATCTATCATATTTTATGAGTATTAGGAGGCAAAAGATGAGAATAGAAACTAAATGTCTACATGAGGGCTATGAACCAAAAAATGGTGAGCCAAGAGTAATGCCAATATGTCAATCGACAACATTTACTTATGATTCAACAGAAAAAATTGGCGACTTGTTTGATTTAACATCAAATGGATTTTTTTATAGCAGACTAGCAAATCCAACTGTTGATTGCGTTGAAAAGAAAATTGCAGCACTAGAGGGTGGCGTAGGTGCATTATGTACATCAAGTGGACAGGCTGCAACCACATTAGCAATTTTAAACATTCTTAATGCAGGAGATAGTTTTATTGCGACGCCCACAATTTATGGTGGAACGATTAATCTTTTTGCAGTAACATTCAAACGCTTCGGAATTGAATGTATTTTTGTTGACGCAGACGCATCCGAAGAGGAGATACAATCGAAAATAAAGCCGAATACAAAAGCAGTTTTCGGAGAAACTATTGCTAATCCAGCGATTATAGTATTTGATATAGAAAAATTTTCTAGGATAGCACAAAAGAATAACATTCCATTAATAGTTGATAATACATTTGCTACTCCTATTTTATGTAGACCTTTTGAGTTTGGAGCAGACATTGTTGTACACTCTACAAGTAAATATATGGATGGACACGCTGTGCAAATTGGTGGAGTAATTGTTGATAGTGGTAATTTTAATTGGAGTAATGGTAAATTCCCAGAGTTTACAGAGCCTGATGAAAGTTATCATGGAATTGTATATACTGAGCATTTTGGCAAAGCTGCATTTATTACAAAAGCAAGAGTGCAATTAATGAGAGATATTGGTGCTACACCATCGCCATTAAGTGCTTTTCTTCTTAATTTGGGACTTGAAACATTGCATATAAGAATGAAAGCTCACTGTGAAAGTGCACAGAAAGTAGCTGAATATCTTAATAAGAGCGATAAGGTTAAATATGTGAATTATCCAACACTTGAGGGAAATAAATATTATACACTTGCAAAGAAGTATCTTCCTAATGGTTGCAGTGGCGTAATTTCCTTTGCTATAAGTGGTGGAAAACAATCTGCTATTAAGTTTATGGATAGCTTAAAACTTGCATCAAATGTTGTTCATGTAGCAGATATACGCACCTGCGTTCTTCACCCAGCAAGTTCTACACATCGCCAATTAACTGATGAACAGCTTATTGCAGCAGGAATTGATGGTGGTATGATTCGGTTGTCAGTTGGGCTTGAAAATATTGAAGATATTATTGAAGATTTACAACAGGCATTTGATAGGATTTAGTTAATAATTACTTGGGTATAATTAACATTATAATATGTTGGATTTGCAATTAATGCGTTTTTGTGTTATGATTTAATATAGGCATTAAAAATGTAATAGTAAGGATGAAAAAATGGCTAAGAATCATAAATATGATAATGAAAGTATTACCATGCTTAAAGGCCCTGACAAGGTTAGAAAGCGTCCAGGAGTTATTTTTGGCTCTGATGGTATTGACGGCTGTGCACATTCAATATTTGAAGTTATATCAAACTCAATTGATGAGGCAAGGTCTGGATTTGGCGATAAAATAATTGTAACAAAATATAAGGACAATTCTATTGAGGTCGAGGATTTCGGACGAGGTTGTCCTGTGGATTTTAATAATAATGAAAATAGATATAACTGGGAATTGGTTTATTGCGAATTGTATGCAGGTGGAAAATACGATGATGCATCCACAACTTATGAATACTCTCTAGGTTTAAATGGATTAGGACTTTGTGCAACTCAGTTTTCATCTGAATATATGGACGTTGAGGTTGTTAGGGATGGCAGTAAATTTAATTTACATTTTGAAAAAGGTGAAAATGTTGGTGGGTTAAAAAGTGTGCCTATTAAAAGCAAGAAAACAGGTACAAAAACTCGTTGGCGTCCTGATTTAGATGTATTTACTGAAATAAATGTGAGTGATGAATATTTTAATGACATATTAAAAAGACAGGCAGTTGTAAACCCTAATTTACTTTTTGTATTTAGAAACCAAAATGAAGATGGGACTTTTGATGAGCATGAGTTTGTTTATGAAAATGGCATTACAGACTATTTGGGAGAGATTGTTGGAGAGAATAACTTAACAACAATTCAGCATTGGGAATGTGAAAGAAAAGGTAAGGATAGGGAAGATAAAAAGGATTATAAGGTTAAGCTTGGAGTAGCTCTTACTTTTTCAAGCAAAGTAAAAAGAATGGAGTTTTACCACAATTCAAGTTTTTTGGAACATGGTGGCTCACCAGAGCGTTCTGTAAAACAAGCGTTTGTATCGCAAATTGATACTTTTTTGAAGCAAAATAATAAGTATCTTAAAAATGAAAGTAAGATTACATTTATTGACGTTGAGGATTGCCTTGTATTGGTTTCATCCTCTTTTTCTACGCAGACTTCGTATGAAAATCAAACTAAAAAGTCAATAAATAACAAGTTTATTTATGAAGCTATGACTGATTTTTTAAAGCATCAACTTGAGATTTATTTTATAGAAAATCCAGACGAAGCAATAAAGATTGCAGAACAGGTGCTGATAAATAAGCGAAGCAGGGAGAATGCAGAAAAGACCCGTATGAACTTAAAGAAAAAGCTTGCGGGAACAATTGACCTTTCAAATATGGTGAAAAAGTTCGTTGATTGCCGTACTAAAGATATAGATAGACGTGAACTTTATATTGTGGAGGGTGACTCGGCTCTTGGTGCAGTAAAGCTTGCAAGGGAGGCTGAATTTCAAGCGATAATTCCTGTAAGAGGTAAGATATTGAACTGTCTTAAAGCAGATTATGACAAGATTTTCAAGAATGAAATAATTGTAGATATTATAAAAGTTTTAGGCTGTGGTGTGGAGGTAAAATCAAAGGCGAATAAGGAACTTTCTCTTTTTAATTTAGATGGTTTGAAGTGGAATAAAGTTATTATTTGTACCGATGCTGATGTTGATGGATTTCAGATTAGAACTCTGATTTTAACTATGTTATACAGGCTAACTCCAACACTAATAGAGAAAGAGTATGTTTATATTGCTGAATCACCATTGTTTGAAATTACAACAAAAGATGAAACATATTTTTCATATTCTGAAAAAGAAAAACAAGATGTAATAAATAAATTAGGTAATAAAAAGTTTACTTTACAGCGTTCAAAGGGTCTTGGTGAAAATGAACCTGAAATGATGGCGTTGACTACGATGAATCCAGACACCAGAAGACTTATTAAGGTTACGCCAGATGATGTTGAAGCGACTGCTGAAATGTTTGATGTTTTGCTTGGCGATAATTTACAAGGTCGTAAGGACTTTATTTCAAAGTATGGCGGAGATTATATTGAATTGGCAGACATTTCATAGTGATAGAATATAGGTAATATTTGGCAAGGAGAATAAACTGTGGCAAGAAAATCTAAGGATATTAAAAAAAAGGAGTTACCTAAGGCTTATATTGAAAATTCTGGTGTTGTAGTTTATGAATCAATTACTGAAACGCTTGAAAAAAACTATATGCCTTATGCGATAAGTGTTATTATTTCGAGGGCTTTGCCAGAAATAGATGGTTTTAAGCCATCCCATAGAAAACTTTTATATACGATGTATAAAATGGGATTACTTACAGGTACAAAAACAAAATCTGCAAATGTTGTCGGTCAAACAATGAAACTTAATCCTCATGGTGATGGTGCTATTTATGAAACGATGGTAAGAATGACGAGGAGCAATGAAACATTGCTTCACCCATATGTTGACTCAAAAGGTAACTTTGGTAAATTCTATTCAAGAGATATGTCCTATGCAGCGTCTAGATATACCGAAGTTAAGCTTGATAGTCTTTGCAATGAAATCTTTCGTGATATTGATAAAAACACTGTTGATTTTATGCCTAACTATGATAATACGGTAACTGAACCAACATTATTGCCAGCAGCATTCCCCTCTGTTTTGGTGAATTCAAATATGGGTATTGCTGTTTCAATGGCGAGTAGCATTTGCCCATTTAATCTTGATGAGGTTTGTGAAACTTGCATTGAGTTGATGAAAAATCCTAATCATGACATAATAAGTACGCTTAAAGGTCCAGACTTTCCTGGTGGTGGATTTATAGTTTATGATGAAGATGAGATGAAAAAGATTTACAATACAGGTAGGGGTGCAGTTAAACTTCGTTCAAAGTATAATTATGACAAGAATGCAAACTGTCTTGAGATTACACAAATCCCTTATAGCACAACTGTTGAAGCGATAATGGATAAGATTATTGACCTGATAAAGCAGGGCAAAATTCGTGAAATATCGTATATTCGTGATGAAACTGACTTGGGTGGTTTAAAGCTTGCAATAGACTTGAAGAGGGGAACAGACCCCGATAAACTTATGCAGAGGCTGTTTAAGATGACCCCGTTGCAAGACAATTTTTCCTGTAACTTTAATATACTTATAAATAGTATGCCAAAAGTAATGGGAGTTACTGAAATACTTAATGAGTGGGTTGAATTTAGAAAGGGCTGTGTAAAACGCAGGGTTGAGTATGATTTATATAAGGCTAAAGACAAGCTACATTTATTAAAAGGATTAGGCAAAATCTTGCTTGATATAGATAAGGCAATAAAAATCGTAAGGGAAACTGAAGAGGAAAATGATGTTATATCAAATCTAATGATTGGATTTGGAATTGATAATATTCAAGCAGAATACGTTGCTGAAATTAAGCTTCGCCATTTAAATAAAGAGTATATTTTGAATAAGCTTAAGGAAATTGAAAAGCTTGAAGAAGAAATACGAGAAATGGAAGCTATACTTGGTGATGAAAAAAAGATAAAAAGACTTATAATTAATGAGTTGAATGAGATTAGAAAAAAGCATGGCAAAGCAAGAAAAACAATGATTTTGTATGCTGCTGATATTGAAGATGATGTTGATATATATGAAACTCCTGACTATCCAGTTAATTTATTTTTATCATCAAGTGGATATTTCAAAAAAATAACCCCACAGTCGTTGAGAATGAGTAGCGAGCAGAAACTTAAAGAGGCAGATTTTATTACAAATCATATTGAAGCTACAAATAAGACTGAAATGATTTTCTTTACAGATCAATTTCAAGCCTATAAGACAAAGGCATCTGATTTTGATGATACAAAAGCAAGTGTTATGGGTGATTTTATACCTGCAAAACTTGGATTTAATGAGGACGAAAGCTTAGTTGGTATGATTTCTACAATTGACTATTCTGGGTATGTTTTCTTTTGTTTTGAAAATGGAAAGGTTGCAAAGGTGCCACTGAATTCATATGAAACGAAAACGAATCGAAAGAAACTTGCAAAGGCATATTCCGAAAAATTTAAGCTGATTAAAATGCTGTTTATTGATGAGGAAAAGGAGATTATGCTTTTCTCAAGCAATGGCAGGGCAATTGTGGTTAATACTGAGATGATATCAGCAAAAGCAACCAGAAGTACAATTGGTGTACAAGTAATGACGCTGAGGGCAAAGTCAGTATTACAGGATGTAATTGTTGTTACAGATGAAATAAGTGAACAAGTAAATAAGTTCAGAGTTAAATCAGTACCTGCAGCGGGTAGTTTTACTAAGGATTTGCCTGATGTTAATCAATTAAAGCTAATGTAAAATAAGGGGCTTTTTGCTCCTTATTATTTTTGATAATATGAATAATCAGAACATATTATCATATAATATGAGAGTTGAATTGTGCAATTCGACTATTATGTAAATTTTATTATTGTTTTTTTGTATAAACTTCCGAATTATAATAAAAAGCTTGCATTACTGTTTGATTTATGATATAATTTTCTAGTCAGTAAATTTGATGATATTGGGATATAGCCAAGCGGTAAGGCAACGGACTTTGACTCCGTCATTCCGATGGTTCGA